>JASGEW010000050.1:0-9225 GCA_047606125.1 Niabella sp.
AACACAATCCAACGCCTTCCCAGCCAATGAACATGATTACGAAATTGGCGCCCATTACCAGCAACAGCATCGAAAAGACAAAGAGATTCAGGTATGCGAAGTATCTTGCAAAGTGATGGGATTTTTCCTCATGCATATAAGAAGTGGAGTACACATGTATCAAAAAACCAACCCCGGTTATTACCAGTAAAAAGATGGAGGTGAGCTGGTCGGCCTGAAAAGCAAAAGGGATATGCAGTTTTCCAACAGAAATAAAATCAAAATACTCAACAATTGCGGTATGCCCGGTTTTTACCTGCATAAATACCAGCAAGCTTAATATAAACGATCCTAATATAGAGCCACTCCCTATAATGCCGGTAAGCCCTTTCGACAGATAGTTTCTTAATAGTCCATTGATCAGGAAACCTGCTAATGGCAATAATGGTATTAAGATCAGTTCAAATTTCATCTAAATAATTTATACTGGTAACATGTAAACTTTTCAACCTGCAAACTTTTCAACCTGCCTTAATATTTCAACCTGTTTAAAAAATTAATATCCACCGAATGAATATTCCTGTACATCATTACGATAATGGCTAAACCCACACTTACTTCTGCCGCCGCTACCACCATTATAAAGAATACAAAAAGCTGCCCATCTGTACCGGCTACTGTTACTGCTGCATTTTTTACCGCCTGCATTTTGGAAAAAGCAACCAGCAGCAGGTTTACCGAGTTCAGCATGAGCTCAATGCACATAAAAACGATAATGGCATTGCGGCGGGTAAGCACCCCTACTATCCCAATAGTAAATAATGCTAACGACAGAACGATATAATAATTTATTGGCATATTATTAATTTCTGATTTCTGATTTGAGGTTTCTGCTTACGACTCAGGTTACTCTCAAATCAAAAATTTCAAGTTTTTAATCTTTCTTCCCGATAACCACAGCACCCACCATGGCGCTTAAAAATAAAATACTGCTGATCTCAAAAGGCACCACAAAAGTGGTAAATAATTCGCGACCCAGGGTTTTGATCAATCCCACATTACCGGTATTCATTTCTGCTATATTTTTTGATATCTCGGTATTTTTTAAAGCGGCTACTAATACCAGTAGCAAACAGCCGCCTGATAAAACACCAATGATCTGCAACCAGCGGTTTTTTAATGGCTCGGTACTCTTATTCAGGTTCATCAGCATAATTACAAAAAGGAACAATACCATAATGGCTCCTGCATATACAATGATATTTACAATAGCGAGGAACTGTGCATTTAATAAAATATAATGCCCGGATATGGCAAAGAAGGTGGCTACCAGCCACAACACGCTGTGCACAGGGTTTTTACTGCTTACTACCATGATTGCGCTGAATAAAGCGGCCACTGTAAGGATCCAGAAAAGTATATGTGTGATGTCCATTGCTTACTTTACCTCCGCATTTTTAGCGTCTCTGTTAATAGTTCCCAAAGCTTGTTGATATGCTTCCGGTTCTGTTACCGGGTCAGGAATCAGAAGATCCTGTTTTTTATAAATAAAACCTTTGCGGCTATAGTTTGACGGAGTAAATGTTTGGGAAAGATAGATTGCGTCTTTTGGGCAGGCCTCTTCGCAGTAGCCGCAGAAAATACAACGCAGCATATTGATCTCGTATTTGGCTGCATATTTTTCTTCGCGGTACAGGTGTTCTTCGCCTTCAACTCTTTCCGCAGCTTCCATGGTGATGGCTTCGGCAGGACAGGCTACGGCACATAACCCGCAGGCAGTACATCTCTCACGCCCTTCCTCATCGCGGTTGAGGATATGAAGCCCGCGAAATACTTTGCTAAATGGTCTTGTTTCTTCAGGATATTGAATGGTAGGCTTTTTCTTAAAAAAGTGCCTGAGCGTAATACCCATTCCTTTTAAAATATTCCACAAGTACAGCCGTTCCACAAAAGTCATCGGACTGCGGTCGACCGGCTTTGCCCTATTTGTATATTGAATACCCATTAGTTTTCGAGCAGTATTTAAAATTTTCGCAAATATATAAATTGTCTATGGTCCATGGTCAATAGACCATGGACTATTTATTCAGCCACAGCAGCACCACCGCCGTGATCAGCATATTCAGCAATGCCAAAGGCACTAATCTTTTCCATCCCAGGTGCATCAGCTGATCGTAACGGAAGCGGGGAATGGTCCACCTGATCCACATAAAGACAAATACAAAGAAGAACGCTTTTAATAACAAAACAGCAAAACTGATAAAGGCCAATAGGTTTGGAGAGATATGCCACGCCGCCTCGTTTACAAACGGAATATCGTATCCTCCAAAATACAATGTGGACATAATCACCCCGCTAATGAACATGTTGATATATTCTGCAAACAGGTAAAACCCAAGTTTCATGCTTGAGTATTCCTGGTGATAACCAAAGTTTAATTCGTTTTCGGCCTCTGCCAAATCAAAAGGAGTACGGTTACATTCTGCTAAGGCGCAAACAAAAAATATAATAAAGCCTAATGGCTGATAAATAATGTTCCAACCGTGCTCCAATTGGTTATTTACAATATGGCTCATTTGTAAGGAGCCTGTAAGCATTAATACCGCAATAAGGGCAAGGCCCATAGCTAACTCATAAGACACCATCTGCGATGCGCCGCGAATGGCAGCCAGCAGGGAAAATTTATTGTTCGATGCCCATCCACCGATCATAATGCCATATACACCTAAACTTACCACGCCAAATACATACAGGATGCCGATGTTTACATCTGCTATTTGCAAAGGAACGGTTTTGCCTGCAACTACTGCGGGGCTGCCCCAGGGGATGACTGCACTTGTAAGTAAGGCGGTGACCATTGCCAGCACCGGCCCCAGGATAAATAAGAATTTGGAAGAGGCCAGGGGAATGATCTCTTCTTTGAAGAATAACTTGCCACCGTCGGCCAGAGGCTGCAATAACCCAAAAGGGCCCGCGCGGTTGGGGCCAATACGATCCTGCATAAAAGCAGCTACTTTTCTTTCGGCGTAAGTAGCATACATAGCTACCACCATCGAAAGGGTAATGATCAGCGCTATTAAAATAAGCTTTCCAATAATAAAAAACCAGTCTATTGTGAGTAATGTAACCATTTGCTTGTGATATAAATATTTTTAGTTTTCGTTTTTAAAATTTTTCCACAAAACCGATAACTGTTGTTTGGTATCATTCAATAATTCTGCTACATATTCTTTTTCTAAAACCTCAAAATCACCGTAATCGCTATCCTGTCTTTCTGTAAATAACTTATCATATAGCTTCCCAAATGAATTGCTAACTATTCCGGTTTTTACAAAGTATTCGTGAAATTTTCCTTTTGTGCCGCCATGTGTCTTGCTTTCAATTTCGGCCTTACCCAAATAGGCGCAGGCAATATAAAATACCGCGTAATATAGCCGGTTTAACACTGTGAGGTAATGCCCCGTTGTGAACATAATGCCTGCTTCCTCCATTGTTTCCTTTGAACGAAGCACCCGTGATATTATATAATCATTATTGACTGCCATCCTATATATGAACCCCCTCTTTAGCAATAGAATTATAAAGAGGATAATTTCTGAATTTTAAAAACCAGTTTTGTTTGTTGACTATTACAGTACTAATAGTGGCGTTATTATTCAAGCCTACCGGAAATAAATTATCGCTTATTTCGCCTTTTAGTTTACCACTCACCGTCTGGTTTAACAATACTAATACATCCCAATCGCTTTCCTCATGATAGTCGCCTCTTGCCCTTGAACCAAATAAGATCAATTCAGCACCCGGATCAACCGTAAGCACTGCTTTTTTTATTTCGGATAATATTTGATCGCGATTAACGTTCATACCTACATTTTATTCTTTTACATCATTGATATAAACAGCGCTGGTTGCCGGTCCTTCAATCCTGCTCAAATCAATAGAAGGGTCGTTTACCTCGCTGATGCTATGTATATCCATTAACAACTTCGGCTGCCGCCCGCCCATCACTTTCGGAATGGTTTCTTCGGGTTTCTGCAGCAGCGGATATTTATTGGCGCCGATTACAGAAGAACGGTCTATTTCGGAAAGTCCCTCGATCACCCAGTCGCCTGCATCTTTCTTTTCAAAACGGCACTCATTGCAGATCCACCCGGTTTTACCCTCCTCGGTATTTTTAATTTCACCCCACTCATCTTTACGGGCGGTTACACGTAAAATTTCATCGCCGCGTTTCCACAAAGTAACCTTACCGCAACATTTGTCACAATCGCGGTGCGCATCTACCGGTTTGGTAAACCAGACCCTGTTTTTAAAACGGAAAGTTTTATCTGTTAATGCGCCTACGGGACAAACATCAATAATGTTTCCTATATAATCATTATCTAAAGACTTTTCAATGTAAGTGGCTATCTCAGCATGGTCGCCACGATCCAGTACACCATGCTGACGCTTATTAGTAACCTGATCGGCAGTAAATACACAACGGTAGCATAATATACAACGGGTCATGTGCAGTTGTATGTATTTGCCCAGATCGTGTTTTTTAAACGTTCTTCTTTTGAACTCGTAACGGGTGCCTTCTTTGCCGTGCTCATAGCTTAAGTCCTGCAGCTTACATTCGCCGGCCTGATCGCAGATGGGGCAGTCAAGCGGATGGTTTAATAACAAGAACTCAACCACTCCTGCGCGAGCATCCAACACGCGCTGGCTGGTAATGCTTTTAACTTCCATGCCATCCATTACACCGGTGCGGCAGCTTGCTACCAGCTTGGGCATGGGGCGCGGGTCTTTTTCTGATCCTTTACTCACTTCCACCAGGCAGGTACGGCATTTACCACCACTGCCTTTAAGCGGGGTGTAAAAACACATAGCCGGCGGAGTTATCTCTCCGCCAATCAGGCGTGCAGCCTGCAATATGGTAGTACCGGGATCAACCTCAACCGTAACATTATCTATCGTTACTTTCATTTTAGGGGGAGCTTCCTTTTTTATTTCGTCTGCCATTATTAATATTGAATGTCTTAGGGATATTCAAATCCAAAAGAGTAATCTATTAGTCGATTATTTTGAAAAATGCCTGTTACCCGATAACCAACTCCATTATATTCTTTAAATACTGTGGCATCCTGGTTATTGGTATAATAAGTAATAATTTCTTTTCCATTTTTAAATTTACGATCATATCGCGAGCCAATTTTCTTTATAAAATCCTTTTTCGAAATTTCGGGATAAATGCCAAGAGCCGAAACGAACTTCAGTTGTGTGGTCCGAATATTTTTTTTGTTCCCCGCGTAGCCCTTAGGCATTTTTAATATTTGAAATCCTGCGGACTCATTTTTAGTTCCGCCATAATGAAAATATAACCGTAAGATTTGTGTTTGATCTTTATTATAGCACTCTATTTTAGGAAGTTCATTTTTTGCTTCATATTCATGCAGTTCCCATACATTTTTACCAAGCTTATTAGTAATACTGGGTGCATCATACAAAAACATATTATTTATCCCTTTATCATAATTAAAGCTACCGGTATTTTTGCTAAACGGATTTGCAAATGCCTGCGAATCTGCCTGTAGGCTCAAGAACAAGAAAATGATAAAGGATAATGCTGGTTTCATTTATTACTGTTTATTCATTTACACTTTTTTTACCCAAGTGCTTATTTTGCATAGCATTTGGATTTAACGGGTCGTACACAGTTAAATCAACACTTCCATACTGTTTAATATATTCCGACATTTTAAAATAGAAATTATTTAAAACGTCTTTGTCTGCTGATAACGCAATGCAACCGGCACTCCCCGGATTATTGCCATCGGGATGAATTCTTAATTCTGTACGCTGCATTTTTATCCCGTTAATTGATGTGAATTTGGGGATAATATCCATTGAATATCCTACTCCGTTTCTGATCATTCCGCTTTTATCCTTTCGCTTATAAGGATGATTTACTTCATATTCGCCGTTAGGAAGGGGGTCGTACAAGTAGGAGCTGTTCTTATTTTTGATTCCTGAAAGAGCCGAGATTGACACGGTAGCTTTTTTCCCATCTAATTGTTCATATAGAATTAAAGTTTTTCCGTCAAAAGTTAATAATGGCTTACCATAGTTTTCTACTTCGAAGTATAAGATTCTATTATTTTTATCGTGTACCAATGAATTTCTACCACCAATAAAACTAAACAGGGTTTCTAAAAAATAATAGTCGATATATGCTCCGCCTTTAATGGAAACCTGAAATATATTATAGTTGTCATTTAACTGACGTAGTATCGAAGGTACTAAATTATAGTTTAGACAATAGGAACCTGATCGCCATCTTTGATCTGTAAATACATCTATGGACGAAAAAAATATGATCTGTGAAATCGACTTTCTTTTTAAAGAATATTCCATTTTAATGGAATTTTATTTTTATAATTCTCGTTTTTCAAATGCACCTCGTCGTCATCTACAATTCATCATACTGCTAAAGCTTCCCGCTCATCAGCATAATGTGCCAACCCAAAGTTACGGGCCTGTGCTTCGTCTGCATTGGTAATATGCCATTCAAACTCATCACGGAAATGACGGATAGCTGCTGCAACAGGCCAGGCAGCAGCATCGCCTAACGGGCAGATCGTATTTCCTTCAATTTTGCTTTGTATATCCCACAACAGGTCTATATCGCTCATTTTCCCCTGTCCTTTATCTAAACGGAGCAGCAGCTTTTCCATCCACCCGGTGCCTTCGCGGCAGGGAGAACATTGCCCGCAACTTTCGTGGCGGTAAAACCTTGCGAGTGTATAAGTGTGTTTTACAACGCACTGGTCTTCATCAAAAACAATGAAGCCGCCGCTTCCCATCATTGAACCGGTTTGAAAGCCACCGTCGGAAAGACTTTCATAGTTCATCATTCTTTGCTCGCCTTTGGCTGTTTTCAGCAAAAGATTGGCGGGGAGAATGGGTACCGAAGATCCGCCCGGGATACAGGCTTTTAATCTTTTACCGTTGGCGATACCGCCGCACCATTCATCGCTGTATATGAACTCTTCTACCGAGATGGTCATATCAATTTCATAAACACCGGGCTTATTAATATTGCCACAGGCGGAAATTAACTTGGTACCGGTTGATTTACCCATCCCTATTTTCGCATATTCTTCGCCGCCTTCATTAAGGATAGGAACTACGGCCGCGATACTTTCTACGTTATTTACCACCGTTGGGCGGTCCCATGCGCCTTTAACAGCAGGGAAGGGAGGTTTGATACGGGGATTGCCCCTTTTACCTTCGAGCGACTCCAGTAAGGCGGTTTCTTCACCACAGATATAAGCGCCTGCTCCGCGCTGCACATGAATATCACAATCAAAACCGCTGCCTAATATATTTTTCCCAAGGAAACCATTATTGTGGGCTTCCCGGATGGCCTGTTCTAAAATGTCTACGATCCAGGCATATTCGCCCCGGATGTATATAAATGAGGTGTTGCTACCCAAAGCATAAGAAGCAACAATGATACCTTCTATCAGCAGGTGCGGAATATGCTCCATCAGGTAGCGGTCTTTAAAAGTACCGGGCTCGCTTTCATCGGCATTCACTACTAAGTGACGGGGAATACCTTCCGGTTTAGCCAGGAAGCTCCATTTCATACCGGTAGGGAAGCCTGCACCACCACGGCCGCGAAGTCCCGATTTCTTTACTTCTTCGGTCACATCATCGGGGCCCATTGTTTTCAACGCTTTTTCCACGCTGCGGTAGCCTCCCTCGCGGCGATAGGTATCGAAATACCTGATGCCTTCTACATGCGCTTTCTCTAATAATAGTTTTCTACCCATTGTATATTTTCCTAAAAGAGATTTTAATTATTCTTCGCTCTGCACTCTTCAATGATCGCGTCCACTTTTTCTTTGGTCAGGTGTTCTTTATAAAATTTACCCATCTGCATCATTGGCGCGTAACCACAGGCGCCCAGGCATTCTACCGTTTTCAGGGTAAACATACCATCGGGGGTGGTTTCACCGGGTTTAATGTTTAATTTTTCTCCAATGTAGTCAATAATATCGTCACAACCCCTGATCATACAGGGACCCGTCTGGCAAACCTCGAACATATATTTACCAACAGGTTTCAGGTTGTACATGCTGTAAAATGAGGCCACTTCATACACTTCAATAGGGTCAATGCCCAACAGCGATGCTACATAATCCATTGTTTCCGTGCTTAGCCAGCCGTGCTGTTCCTGTGCCAGGTGTAGTACGGGCAGCAGCGCGCTTTTTTGCCTCCCCTCGGGATAACGCGCGATAATTTTATCTACCTTTTCTAAATTTTCCTGTGAGAACTGTACGCTCATTTTTTATTCTTTCGCTTTTCAATTATCTTTTTTAGGTTCTTCACATCAATTTTATCCTGCATTCTTCCAACCTTTTCTTTATTTGCTATTAAATGATTAATGTGAATTACTTTAAATTTTAACTCCTCTTCCTCAAAATCTATCGCCTGTTCATAAACATCATCAAAGGCCACTCCTGGCAAATCACAAAACAAATCAATACGATTTGGTTCTCTTCCTAACTTAATGTACCCATTCTTGTCTAAAAGGTCATTTGTAGTTAATTTCAAATATGCAAAACCAAATTCATCTATGGCGTTTAAGATGTTTATTGCATTTGATTCACTTGGTTCATAAAAAATATCCATGTCTTTGGTGGTACGAAAATGCCCATGCACTACTACCGCCAATCCACCTACCAAGACGTACTTAACCTTCTGAGCATTTAACGACTGAATAAAATCAATAAAATCTCTGTTAAAAATCATCTTCGTCTGTTAATGCTTTTATTTGCTTCACAGCTATACGCTCTATTTTATCGGGGTATTCATCTTTCAATATAAAACGCCAAACTTTTTCATTCCACTCTGCAACCGCTTGCAGGCGTTTTTTAACTGAAATATTTACCCAATATTCAAATTGCTCATCGTCTTCGTTTATTTCTGCAAGAGAAACTTTCTTGACAACAGGCTCTATTGCTCTTTTTCTATTCATTCAATGTTTTTACGCATCCATTTCACCGGCTATCAGGTTTAAGGACGACATTACGATAATAGCATCGCTTAACATGCCTCCTTTCACTAATTCCTCGTAAGCCTGGTAATAAATAAAGCAGGGGCGCCTGAAGTGCAGCCGGTACGGACTTCTGCCGCCATCGCTTATAAAGTAAAAACCCAGTTCACCGTTACCAGCTTCAATAGAATGATATACTTCCC
>JASGEW010000051.1:0-5271 GCA_047606125.1 Niabella sp.
CTTTGTCTCAGGACCCTAAAAATGAACCGCCAATGGCACAAAGTCGTAGAAATGGTTACTGACCAATATCACGATAAAAAAACCGCTTAAAAAATGTTATGCACCCTCCAAATATTATTCTTTTCCGCCGCCAACCAGCGAATACAAAACAGATGATCCCAGCGATAACAAAATACTGAATGCCAATGCCCACCAAAACCCCGCAACATATACGCCTTTAAAAAAATGGGCAGCCAGTAATACCATAAATGCGTTAATTACCAGCAAAAACAGGCCCAGCGTAAGTACGGTTACCGGAATGGTAAGGATAACGAGGACCGGTTTTACAATTGCGTTCAGCAATGCCAGTACCAGCGCAAAAAGTGCGGCTGTTTTTATATCAGCAATCCGTACACCCGCCAGTATCTTTTGTAAAAGATAGGCGATCAGGGCTGTCACCAGTACCTTTAATATAAAATTCATTGATTCAGATATTTAGAAGCATAAAGATAACGTTAATCATTTTTATTGGCGTGCAGAATATAACAAGGTGCAGACAAATTGTACTTTTAAGAGCCAAACCCCTTTTTCTGGCTGCCAATAATATATTTTATCGATATGGCGACTATAAAATTTATTGTCACAAATTCCGTCGTTCTGCGCGCTGCAGGATGATTTTATGGGACAACGGTAACTTTACTACACTTTCAGAAGAAGCCCTTCGTGCAAATGGTGCTAAAATGGCACAGCAGACGCCTCTACCCATTCGAAAGATCCTTTAAGGGTGGCCGTGTGCCTTCCGGTTAAATCTTCAAACTCGGTACCTTCCGGCTTATTTCCTAATATTTCAAAATCCCATGCTGCTACTAAATCAGGGTTATCAGCTATTACATCTGTTTCGCCGTCTAAGTAAGCCGATCTGATTTGATCTTCCGTGCGGTTCGTTTTCCAAATCCTTACTTTTTTTATATACCCGGAAAAGCCCTCCTGCCTGTTGCCGTTATTGTCTAAAGAACAGAACCCGGTCATATGAACCTGATATTTAATACTGTTGTCGTTGATATAAGTTCTCCAGGATTCCCCCACACGGATAACTTCACCTTGCCTTAATCCGTCCACCATGGAATAACATTTCACATCTGTAGGTGTATCAAATCCAGGCAAGCCTTCGTCTCTGAAGACAAATGCATAGTGCGTCCACCGGTTTAAAGTCCAGTTATCAGACTTCTTATATCCGGGCTCCCATTCCTGGGGGTTTGATGGTCCGCTATCCTGCCAGTGAGCGACCATTGTTCTCAGTAATCCTTTATTACGATCCTGTGCTCTCCAACCGCTCCAGTAATCTTTCTGTGTCATAGTAGATAAGATCGTACTATTATCCTGACCCGCTACATTACAATAGGATGTTACATTTACCCATAGCTCAACCGTAAAGGCCTGTTTATTGTTATCACCGAATTGTACATAATCCGGACTGTACCCAAAATCAATGTAGCCCCCGTTATTTCCATCAACAAACAAGTTCCATATAATATTATCTTCTTTCCATTTTGTATTTTCTACTTTTTGCATAGCTTCTTCAGCAGATTGTATGGCATCGTCGTACAAAGCTTGGGTCACATTAGTTATAGCCCCCGATAAAATGTTCTCAGCAAAAGTGTACAAGGCTGTAATAGCACTCTCCAAAATAGCTTTGCTGTCAAGAGGATATTGCCCTTTATGATTACCCCATTGGGTCGAGTCGTTCAGAATATCAGTATAGTCTTTCGCTTTAGCTTTCAGATTTGCTATAAATTGCTGCGCTTCAGCAGACAGGTTATATAAGCGGCTGTTTTTGAATGCATCAATTGCCTGATTGACGGCAGCTACCTGCAGCTCCAGTTCCTCGTTGGTCATGCTGCTGCCCGATTCCAATTCAGTAATTACTGTTTCAAGATTTGAAATAGCCGTTGTCAAAATATCCTTGCTACTTTCGGGATAAGTTCCCGGCGCGGTCCCGTATGTTGAGTTTTCCAGCAGGGAATTTAAATTGCTTTTATGGGTTTCTAATATGCTTATGCTATTGTCCGTAATAAACAAATCAGCTTTATCAGTGGAGCATCCCATTGACATACACAAAGACAAAACGAGGCAAATCCATTGTATTGGCCAAAAAAGAATCAGAGAATAAAATATTGCTTTTCTCATTTTAATAAAACGCTTAAAGTAAATTATTGAATTTGTTCCCATTTATAGGTTCCTATAATTGTTGCTTCATGCTTTCCGGTTAAATCTAAAACAGTATTATCAGATCCGGTAGGTTTTGAAGTGAAGTCCCATGCGGCAACCAAGTTGGTTTCTTTACCCAAAATTTCGGTTTGCCCATTGTAGGAAGACTGAATGTAGGCTTCACTTCTTGCCTCTTTCCATATGCGGATTTTTTTCATATAGCCCGAAAACCCTTCTTCCATTGTATTCTCATTTACCCAACGACAAAAGGCAGTCATCGGCTTATCATAATTATCGTAATCGGAAGCATTATAGATTTCTGAAGTGTTGCTGTTATTTTGCGTGGCAACTATTGTTCCGTTTAAATACAGTTTGGCCCGAAGAGACGTATTCCCATCCAGCCCTTTATCGCTGTAAACAAAAGCAAAATGCTGCCATACATTATCTTCGGGAGCGGTGAAAGAAGGTTCCCATAATCCCCAACGGTTGCTGGCAGAAAGAATACCCCCCCATGTAACACGGTAAATACCATTACCCGAATTACGCCAGTACATCATCCAGCCGTTGCGCCACTGGTTTGTGCTATTTGAAAAAAATGTAGATAGAAAAATACTGTTATCATAGGAACTATGCTCTTGAATTTTTACCCAGAGTTCTATAGTAAATGATTGGCTACCCGTTTCTCCAAATACCGTGTAATCTTTGCTTCTTCCAAAATCTATATAAGACTGTGTTGTTTTACCATCGACAAATAATTCTGCAGGGATCGTTTCTGCATCTTCTGTGCGAATGCTGTTTTTGAACTTGTCAATAGCTTTATTGATCTCGGAAATATACCGTTGTTTTTCGCTATCCGATGGAGAAGGGTTTTGATATTTTATCAACAAAATGTAGCGGTTTGCATTACTAATTGCATCTGTAAGAATGGCCCGGCTTTCAGCAGGATATTGCCCGGCCTTTGTTCCGTAATCGGAATTTTCCGCTAACTGAGTCATCGATGATATTAATGTGTCTAACCCTGTCGTGTAGCTATCTTCTATTTCAAAGGCTTCCATAAACTTGTGCTTTTCTTCGGAGCACGAGGTAAATTGCATTAGTACCAATGTACAGCAGATACACAAAAATAAGTTATATATTTTTTTCATTTGTTGTACGATTTTAATTATTTATCTGCGGGAAATAATAACATAAGTGCCGGAATACCCGATGCATCGTAACAGGAAACATTGGAGGCGGGGACAGTTGTATAATCTTTTCCAGTAAGGTTACGATCATCCCTGTGGCTCCATCCGTATCCTATTGTTCGTGTTACCCATTTTAAAAATTGCGTCTGGCCACAATCATATATTAACATGTTCATGTATTGAGCAAAAATGGCGGTATAAATGCCCTGCTCCTCACCCTCTCCGTACGGCAAGATATAAAGCGGTGCCGACATGGTATTCATGGCATAGTTTGCTGCAGATACAGCATTATCCAGATAAGATTGCTCTCCCGTTACTTTATAAAGCAGGCTTGATGCCCCTATAAATGAACCCTGATTATATATTGTAGCGCTCCAGTCCACGCTGTTACCGTGCCTGCTGTCGGCAACATTCCCGGTGTTTTTGTCAAACAAATTATTTACGCCCCACTCATAAATTTCCTTTGCATTTTGCAGATAAGTATCGCGACTGTGCCACCTTGGGTAGTCCGGATCTCCGTTAAATCCTGTCTGATCATCGGTTTTGTGCTGTGCATCAGAAGGATCTATGTTGTTGTATAATATAACAGCCGCTACTACAGTAGGAAAATTAATACAGGCCATTTTACCTGTACCGCTGTTGTCCGAAGGATCACTGTTGTTCCAGTTCCAGAACATGCCACCGTTTTCTTCATCATAAGAGCCCCTGTCTTTCAAACTATATGAACCATGCCAAACGCGGCAGAAGCTCTCATCTGCAAGGGTCAGGTATTTCGGATCTTTAAAAAGTCCGTATGCGCGGGAAAAGGAGATTGTCCACCACATAATATCGTCATATATAAACCACCCGTTTTCTGAGTCCTGATTATGCCAATCAAATTGCACATAGTGTACGCTGTCTCCCTGGTATATCTGGCTAACCAGATTTTTATATTTTTCCTGCTTATCGGTATCATTATCTGTCACAGCCTTCTTATATGCATTCATTGCCATATCCCAATACATCGCTTGTGTCCATACAGATCCCAGCGTGGCTTTGGTGTTCGCTCCATCCTCGGTGTCTGTATCTACTTTATAAATATGTGTTTGATCATCGAATAAATATTGATTAAAGGCATCATATGCAGCCCACGTATCCGTATCTGAATAGGAGGGAACGATGTCATAATCAAGAACATATTGACTGGTATCGGGTTTATTGCAGGCAATTGTGTAAACTCCTCCGAGAATAAGGCCTGCTACCGTTATATAATTTCTCATTCGTAAATATTTATTTGTTTATTGTCGAATGCGACCTTGATAAATTATCCTTTTATTAATATCCCGTATTCTGAACCAGGTTTTTATCGATATCGATTTCGCCCTGCGGTATGGGGAAAAAGTATTGACGGCTAAAACTTCTATCAACAACTTGTGATCTGGCAAAAAACGCGTCCCCATCGCCATTTATATTCATTCCATGTATGGGTTGATCGAAATAGTCGGTTGCAAGTCCCCAACGGCGAAGATCAAAATATCGTGCGTTTTCAAATCCTAATTCCACTCTTTTTTCTTTGCGTATCAACTCCATTACGCTATTGGCATCGGTAGGACGCGACAGAGCGTTCGTTCCTTCTCCATACATAGGTATGCCTGCCCGTTTGCGGATTTCGTTCATATATTTCCATAAATCAGCGCTGGATGGATCAATATGGCAAAGCGCTTCCATATAATTGAAATAAATATTGGGCAGACGAAGTAAGATGCATATCAGGCTTTGGTTACGATCGCCCGCTCCCATGCATTTTCGCACAAGGTATCCCGTGCTGCTATAATCATTCACCCCGTATAGTTTTCCACAGGCGCCGCTGTATGTAAAATCGGTGATATTTCCGCCGTTTGTACCCGCAAACCATTTCTGC
>JASGEW010000052.1:0-6423 GCA_047606125.1 Niabella sp.
ATATTGTTTTCATGCCCTCCGCCCGTTATCTGTGGCGTTATTTTTACGCGCGGGTTCCGGCTCCTGATATATAAAGCGCCAACACCTTTTGGCCCGTATATTTTATGAGCGCTGAATGCCATTAAATCGATCCCGGATACCAGTACATCTACAGGTATCTTTCCCACGGCCTGTGTTGCATCACAAAAAAACAATACTTTTTGCTTTTTACAGATGCGCCCTGCCTCCTGTATGGGCTGTATCACCCCGGTTTCATTATTGGCATACATGATGCTTACCAGGATGGTGGTAGGTTTTATTGCTGCAGATAAATCTTCCGGGTTGATCATGCCGTTTCGATCTACGTTGAGATAAGTAATTTCCGCGCCTTTTTTTTCAAGTACTTTACAGGTGTCCAAAACCGCCTTATGCTCTGTTGTGGTGGTAATAATATGATTGCCTTTTACGGCATACATTTCAAAAACCCCGCGCAGGGCAAGGTTGCAGGCTTCGGTGGCGCCCGAAGTAAATATTATTTCCCGTGCCTGTGCGTTGATCAGCCTGGCAACGCGTTCCCGTGCCTGTTCTATTGCGGCGGCAGCCTGCCATCCAAAAGAGTGTATGCCGCTGGCAGCATTGCCAAAATATTTGGTAAAGTAGGGAAGTATTTCATTAACTACACGTTCGTCGCACGGGGTAGTGGCACTGTAATCCATATACACGGGAATATCAATCATCATGCATTAAAGATAAAATAAAATGCTTTAGTGGTGGGGTGATTGCATGTTTCCTGTTTATTGCTGAAAGCATAAAGCGTAAGGCTTAAAGCCGGACTCCCGACTTAAATAAAGCTATATTGTTTCGGTATGTTTCAGCCCCAGCACATCAATAGCAAGGTTGGCAGCTATCTGGGAGGCGTCTTTTTTATTAAAGGCGCTGCCCTGTGAAATATTTTCGCCATCAACAACCGCCGCCACAGTGAACAGCCGGCGACCGTTCTCTACTCTTTCATTCAGGGTAATAAATTCAAGGTTTTTTCCATTCTTATTAGCCCATCCGTACAATTTATTTTTATGGTTGATCTCTCGCGCCTCAAGTTCGTCCATAAACATGTGCGGTGTAATAATATAGTCCTGTACCCACCTGCAGGTGCGCTTATACCCGTAATCCAGGTAAATGGCGCCTACCAGCGCTTCGAGGGTATTCCCAAAAATATGACTGGTTTTAAGGCAGTTATCCAGTTTGTTGTATTTGGCTATTTTTTTTAATCCCATCTTTACCGCTACGTCATTCAGCTGTTGCCTGTTTACCATTTTGCTGCGCATTTCGGTAAGAAAGCCTTCTCCATGATAAGGATACCTTCTGAAAAGATAATCTGCTGTAATAGCGCTCAATATAGCATCTCCTAAATATTCAAGGCGTTCATTGTTTTCGTCGACATTTTCGCTGACGGAACGGTGCGTAAGGGCTGTTCTGTAAAGGGAAAAGTTATCAGGAGCAAAACCCAATATGTTTTTGAGCTCTTTTTTAAGAGCCAAATCTGATTTTTTTCTGAAAAAGTCTTTAATAAAGTTCACAGACTTCAGGCAACATATTTCTTTACAATAACACAGGCATTATGCCCGCCAAAACCGAAAGTATTGCTTAAAGCAACATTTACCACCCTGTTTTGGGCTTTATTAAAGGTAAAATTTAATTTCGGATCAAGCTCCGGATCATCAGTAAAATGGTTGATAGTGGGCGGCACTATATCGTGTATTACACTTTTTATACAGGCTATGGCTTCTATTACACCTGCGGCGCCCAGGCAATGGCCCGTCATACTTTTGGTAGAGCTTATATTGAGCTTATAAGCATGCTCTCCGAAAACGTCCACAATAGCTTTTGTTTCGGCTATATCACCCAATGGGGTAGAGGTACCGTGTGTATTAATATAATCTATGTCAGTTATGTTCAGGCCGGCATCTCTTATTGCGGCCAGCATTACATTTTTGGCCCCTAATCCTTCCGGATGCGGGGCGGTGATATGATAGGCATCGGCACTTGCACCGCCGCCCACTACTTCACAGTAAATTTTAGCGCCCCGGGCTTTTGCATGTTCTAATTCTTCAAACACCAGAATACCGGCAGCTTCTCCTATTACAAATCCATCGCGGTCTTTATCGTAGGGCCTGCTGGCTGTAGCGGGATCGCCATTACGCTCGCTCATGGCTTTCATGGCATTAAATCCGCCAACCCCGGCTTCGCTGATTACCGCTTCACTACCCCCTGTAACCATAATATCAGCTTTTCCCAGCCTTATCAGGTTCAGCGCATCAATCATGGCATTGGTACTGCTGGCACAGGCGCTTGTAACCGCATAATTAGGGCCCCGTAAATTATGCCTCATGCTTACCTGACCGGCTGCAATATCGAGGATCATTTTAGGAATAAAAAACGGGTTAAAGCGCGGCGTGCCGTCGCCTTTGGCAAACTCCATTACTTCCTGCTGAAAGGTGGTAAGGCCGCCAATGCCACTGCCCAGCACCACACCAGTCCTGTCGGGGTTTACATTTTCCTTGTTTAACCCGGCATCTTTCATAGCCTGGTCGCTGGCTACCAGCGCAAATTGCGTAAAACGGTCTATTTTCCGGGCTTCTTTTTTATCAAGAAATGCGGTAGGTTCAAAATTCTTTACCTCACAAGCAAATCGTGTTCTGAACTTGGACGCATCAAATAAAGTAATAGGCGCCGCTCCTGGAACTCCATTAATCAAGCCATTCCAATACGCATCTATTGAGTTACCAAGAGGTGTTAATGCCCCCATACCGGTAATTACTACCCTTTTTAATTCCATAAGCCTTGCAGCACTACGTTAAGAAAAACCGCCTTTGTATGGCTAACCACTTCAAAGGCGGATATAAAAATCGCTAATTTTTGCCAAACCGTGAAATTATGGCAATTGAAGCATTTGTTTAAATTTTACTTGGCGTGTTCTTCTAAATAAGATACAGCCTGACCAACAGTGGTTATCGTTTCAGCCTGCTCATCAGGGATAGAAATATTGAACTCCTTTTCAAATTCCATAATCAACTCAACTGTATCCAGAGAATCCGCCCCTAAATCGTTGGTAAAAGATGCTTCGTTTGTTACTTCTGCTTCGTCAACACCTAACTTGTCAACGATAATTTTTTTAACTCTTGATGCAATGTCTGACATATCTGATTGTTTTTTTGTTGTTGAGTGCAAAAATAGACTTTTTGACTAAATAACTATACTAAACAAAAAAAAATGTAAAAATGTTAGTGCCGCTGAAATTTATGTCCCGATGCCAATAAAATTTGGTATTTTACGCTACCTGTTTTATATGTAATAAATAACCCCAATGCCGCTGAAAATTATTGATTACGGAACAAAAGAATATGACCTGATGGTTGAGCTCAGAAACGAAATACTGCGTAAACCGTTAGGCATGATCCTTGATGAGACCGACATTTCGGCCGATCGGGACAATATACTCATCGGCGCATTTGAAGAGGATAAAATGCTGGGCTGTTGTATGCTGGTAAGGGAAAACATGAATAGTGTATTGCTCCGACAAATGGCGGTCAGGAATCAGTTGCAGGGGAAAGGGATCGGCCGGGCACTGATGGATTTTGCCGAGGCTATTGCCCGCGATATCGGCTGCCGGGAAATTTCGATGCATGCGAGGAGCACCTCAGCCGGTTTTTACGAAAAAATGGGGTATAGAACTTCGGGGGATACCTTTATGAAGCTTTCTATACCGCATATATTAATGACCAAACGTATTTAGTTCCTTCTTAAATTTTATTTTTTAGCAGTTCGCGCAGTTGCTGCACCTCATCCAGGCTCCTGAATGCTGCCTTTGGTACCAGTAAAAAGGATCTTTTGTCAAAATACAGGTGGAAAAAATACGGCGTTTCTTTATAACTTTTCAATGAGCTATAAGGCCAGCTTCTTTTTCCCTTTTCATGTTCAAGTGTAAAATCATGCTCATTAAAGTACATGGTAAAACCATGCTTAAAGGTTTGGGTACGGTTATAAACAACTGTTGGTAATATAAACCAGATGCTGATCATGAGCATGATCCATAAAAATGCATACAGCAGGAACGCCACGGGAGTAATCTTTCCTGACACATATAATATAAGTGACAGGATGGCGAATGCATTTACAAGGATGATCATGATCCTTAATTCGGTAATGGAGATGAAATGATAGCGCAGCGCCTGTATCACCTGTTTTTTATTATAGTTAAATGTGATGGTCATTTTTGATGAAATATTATGGTCAGACCAGGGACGGTCAGACCTCGTTGGTCCAGTAAAAAAACAAACAAAAAAGCGAAGCGTTTATTGCGCTCCGCCTTTTCTTATTAAGTCCCGGGCTGTTCAAAAAAACAGCGGTTATTTGTTCATCATTGATTTTGCTTCAATGCTTAAAGTAGCATGCGGCACTGCACGCAAGCGGGCTTTATCAATCAGGTTGCCTGTTACACGGCAAATACCGTAAGTTTTATTTTCTACCCGCATCAAAGCTTTTTCCAGGTGATCGATAAAAGTGATCTGCCGGCTTGCCAGCTGGCTTAGCTGCTCGCGTTCCATACTTACACTACCATCTTCCATGGTCATATAGCGGCCTTCGTCCATATCGCCACCCTCATCGCGGCGGGTAATTAACCCTTGCAGATAGGCCAGTTCTTTTTTGGCAGCATCTAATTTTCTTAAAATAATTTCTTTAAACTCTTGTAAGTCACTATCAGAATATCGCACTACAGATTTCACTTTTTCGTTTTTGGGGATGTCTAAAATACTTTTTGTAAAATCCGGCTGGTATTTTACCGCGCTTTTTGTGGAAAGCTTGGGAACCACCGGAGGTTTTGTGGATTGTTCTTTTTTGGCTGCCGGCTTTGGCTTTACTGTTGTTTTGGCTGCTGGCGCAGGTTTCGTAACCTTTACAGCTGCTGTTTTTTTGCTTGTTTTAGGAGCCGGAACCACCGTTTTTACTGCTTTTTTGGCGGCAGGTTTCGCAACAGTTTTTGCGGGCGTATTTTTAGGTACTGCATTAGCAGGTTTTGCAGGTGCCGCTTTTTTTGCAGCGGCTTTAGCAGGTAGGGCCTTTTTTGCCGCTGTTTTAGCAGCAGGTTTTACAGCTTTAACTTGTTTTTTTGTCGGCGCTGTCTTTTTGGCCGGTGTGCTTTTTTTTGTAGCCATGTAATTATCCTTTTTTAAAAACAATCGTTTGCAAAATGTTGTTGTTCACTTCAATTTCTATGCCACCCGCAGAAATTGGCTGAAAATCGAGGTTTTCGGCCAAAATTTCCGCGCAAATATAGTCTTTATACGTTTTTAACGAACTTTTTAATGTCTCATTTGTGTCAATTAAAACATTTATTTTATCTGTTAGTTCAAAACCGCTGTCTTTCCTGATTTTCTGAATCCGGTTTACAAACTCCCGTGCATCTCCTTCCTGCTGTAAATCAGGTGTTATGGTAATGTCGAGGGCAACGGTAAGCGCACCTTTTAAAGCCACCGTCCAACCCGGAATATCTTCGCTGCTGATATCTGCCTCGTCTGCATTTATATTTATTTCCTCCCCGTTCAGGTTCAATAAATAGCTTCCTTCTCTCTCCAGCCGGTTGATATCCTCCTGTGTGAACTGTGCCAATGCCGCAGCCACTGCCTTCATTTTGGCGCCCAGCTTTTTGCCTAAAGCTACAAAATTCGGTTTGATTTTCTTTTTTATGAAACCCTCGGTTTCAGTAAGGTATTCTATTTCTTTTACATTTACCTCCGATTTGATCAGTTCCTCCACTTTCTGCAGCTGCTCTTTCATGGCCGGGTTCAGCACCGGGATCAGTACTTTTTGCAGAGGCTGACGTACTTTAAGATTTACTTTTTTTCTTAAAGAGAGTATCAGTGAGCTCGCATCCTGCGCCAGCTGCATTCTTTCCTCTAAAGATTTGTCGATTAATCCCTCCTCTGCTTTTGGAAAGAAAGCATGGTGCACCGATTCGACTGTATGACGACCGGTAACTTTATTCAGGTTCTGGTAAACAGCATCACTAAAGAAGGGCGCTATGGGCGCCATCAGTGAGCAAATAGTTTCCAGGCATTCATATAATGTTTGATAGGCCGAGACCTTGTCTGCCTCATATTCCCCCTTCCAGAAACGGCGGCGGCAAAGGCGCACATACCAGTTGCTCAAATGCTCATCTACAAAATCCTCTATCAGCCTGCCTGCCTGCGTAGGCTCATAATCATCCATCGCTGTGGCCACGTTTTTCACCAGCGAATGCAGTGATGACAGGACCCAGCGGTCAATTTCGGGCCTTTCGTTCATCGGCATATAAGCCTCTTTAAACGTAAAGCCATCTACATTGGCATACAGGGCAAAGAACTGGTAGGTATTGTACAGCGTACCAAAGAATTTGCGCTGCACTTC
>JASGEW010000053.1:0-9675 GCA_047606125.1 Niabella sp.
CAAAGATGGAGTGTAGAAGGCGCACAAAAGATTGTCAATCTACGGGCATATAAAAAAAGTAAGCAATGGTACAGGGTCGAAGCGCTAATCAAAGCAGCCGCTTAATAATGCAATTTGTCATACACCCCCCTTGGGAGCTTCATTTTTAAAATAATAAAAATGTCGTATTTTTGCATAGTGCTAGTGTCGTATTTTTGTAAGCTGAAGATATTGGATAACAATGGGTAATAACATATCACTGGAAAGAAAGATAAAGGCAAGGTTGGCAAGGAAGAAGTCCAAAGTGTTTATTCGCGAAGACTTTGCCGACTTGGGTGGTTACGACCAGGTGGGGAGGGTTTTGCGAAAACTTACCCGGCAGGGAAACCTGGCAAAGCTGGGCTATGGTATCTATGCCAAAACCAGGACATCACAGCTTACCGGAGAGGTTGTTCCCGTAGCCTCGCTTCCCGTTCTGGCAAAGGAGGCCCTGCAAAAACTTGGAGTAAAGACACTGCCTACACAGGCGGAAAAAGATTACCAGGCAGGACGATCAACGCAGATTCCCACGGGCAGGCTGATTGGCGTGAACAAGTCAAGGCTTAGCCGCAAAATCGGCTACAAGGAAGCCACAATTTATTATGAACGTGTTTAAGGATAAAAACCTGCTGGAAGAAGCGGCGGCGATAAAGAACATCAATGCCGTATTTGTGGAGAAAGACTGGTATGCGGTGCAGGTGTTGAAGAAAGTCCGTGAATTTTCCTATCCCGGTTTTGATATTATATTTTCGGGTGGTACGGCTTTGTCCAAAGCGCACGGCGTTATCCAACGGTTTTCGGAGGATGTTGATTTCCGGGTACAGACCAACTTGCTGGATGGCAAGAGCAAAAGCCAACAAAGGAAATTGCTGTCCGATTTCAAGAATGCGCTGGTAACTCATTTAAGAACACAATTTACTATTGACGATGATAAGGTTATGGCGTGGGACGGCAACCATTTCTTTTCCATTGAACTGGATTATCCCACCCTGTATGCTCAGTCGGAAGTCTTGCGTCCGCACCTGCTTATCGAGTTCAAGTTGAGTGTGCTGATGCTGGATGCACAGGTCTTTTCGGTTTCCTCTTTTATCAATGAATTATCCCAAAAATCTCCTGAAGTGCGGGATATAGGTTGTACCAATTCCATAGAAATTGCGGTGGATAAATTCAGTGCATTGTTGTGGCGTATCCCCCAAAGAGAAGAAGATATTAAGAATGGCGTGGAAAACCCCGATGACAGGAATATGGTAAGACATCTGCACGACCTTTATTTTCTTTATGAAGCCGCCGTCGGGCATTCCGATTTTAGATCGTTGGCGCTTCGTACCATCCAGGAAGATGATAGCCGTGCCAAAAGTATATCGGGGCTTAGTGTAAAAGAGAAGTTTGGCATCGTACTCGATATTTTAAAAAACGACAGAAAATATCCCGCAGAGTACGACCACTTTGTAAAAGGTATGTCTTATGCGGCTGGTTCACTACCTGAATATCGTGATGCGATAGCAGTATTTAAACAGCTATACACTTATGTTTTAGGGTAATCAGAAATTGCTAAAACGAGGTTTGATGAAAAAAGGATCGCAAAAAAATCTTCAATTTCTTTACTCTTTTCCCCCTTGTTCAACAGTAACAATATGTTTATCCGATTGTATTTACCTAAACTTAGATCTTTGGTATGTTTCTGCTCTTCCAAATATTGAAGCTCTTTTTTACTTAGTTTTATTTGTGTTGCCATTTTTATGAACTTTGATAACACAAATATATAAAATGTTGCTAAATTAATTTGCCATTATAATAGGTAAAAAAAGAAACCAGCCTTTTATACAAACAGTCACTTTATAAAAACTCATCTTCTGTATTGTTAATATGGTCTCCCCGGATTGCCACATGACCACAACAGAACTTACAATACTATAATATTTTTGAAATTATTTAATAGGATTTATTGATTGCATCATAATAGCCGATGTGTCATCGAAGAGAATATTCCGTCAATTTTATATGAAAATTTTTTAAGTTAATTTATAGCCTGTCTATCGCTTTATAATCCAACAACTCAACATGCGGTGAGATGTAACTTTCTTTCACTGGTTCCTCTTTCATCAAATCGGTGCTTAAATATTTTTTGTTACTGTCACTAAAAACAGTCACTACCGCATCGTCAGCCATTTCATTTTGTAGCTGTATCGCACCTAAAAAATTAGCACCGGAAGAAATACCTACGGCCAACCCCAACTGCCGAGCAAGCTGCTGCGCCATAAAGATTGAGTCTCCATCGGATACTTTTACTACTTTATCTAACCGGTCAAGCTTTACTATTGCCGGAATAAATTCATCGGATATGCCCTGTATGCGATGTGAGCCTACCTTATAACCCGTTGACAGGGTCGGAGATTCTGCCGGCTCCAACGGATGAATCTTAATCCCCGGATTACGTTTCTTTAAGTATTTACCTACCCCCATGACTGTGCCACCGGTACCAACACCCGCCACAAAAGCCCCTGGTTTTAAACCTATGCTTTGCATCTGCATCCATATTTCTTTAGCCGTTGTTTTTTCATGTGCCTGGGCGTTATAGATGTTTTCAAATTGCCTTGGTAAAAAAACCTGGCTATCAGCTTCAGCCATCTGCTGGCTTAAAGCAATACTTCCTAAAAAGCCCCCATTCTCCTTCGATATTAAAACTACTTCGGCACCAAGACTACGTATAATATCTTTCCGTTCTTTACTTAACCAGTCCGGCATGATAATCTTTACCTTATGCCCTATAGCTCTTCCAATGGCACTAAATGCTATACCCGTATTACCACTGGTCGCCTCAACAATTATATCATCCGGCTTAATAAGTGATTGCATATAAGCCTGTTCTAATATATAGAGTGCCATACGGTCTTTAATGCTTCCGGTAAGGTTATAATGCTCACACTTCACATAGATCTTCCTGCACTTTCCTTTGTATGTATAAGCGACCTCAATCATAGGTGTGTTGCCGATTAAATGCCACAGATGCCTGAACTTATCGCGCTTTGTTTTATCCAAAAACCCGGCGCTCTGTTCAATATTATCTTCTCCTGTTATCATTTTTAAGTGTATTTTTTCTTCTTAAAATCCGAATAATTCTTCAGGGGTAAGCACCTTAACGACTCCATATTTCCGCAAATCATCCATACTTATTTTAGCATCAGAACCTACAATACAATAAGTATAGGTCTTGTTGGAAAGCTCCTTATCATGATAAGCTGCTATGTCTGAAAACTTAAAACTTCCATATTTTTGATACACTTCCTTACGAATATCATACTCTATACCCTTTCTTTTAGCATTCAGATAACTGAAAATGATCCGATCGGGTGTGATCCGATCTGTTTCAATACTCTTTAGGAGGTTTTGCTGTGAGTTAGCAAAGCTTTGATCATTTTGAGGTAAATGATTCAATAAATCATTCATCCCGTCAACCGCCTCGTTTAGTTTATCTGCCTGGCAGCCTACATAAGCGATAAAACTTAACTGATCATCTTTCCTTGTTGGTGATACAACTAATGCGTAAGTAGAATAAGCCAGGGCTTTGGATTCCCGTATAGTTTTAAAAACGATTGACCCCATACCTCCGCCGAAATAGTCATTGAACAGGTTAGTTAATGCTTCATTTTGCGGCTTATAGATGTCTATGTTTCTTGCCCAGTAAATATCAGCCTGCACCGCATCGTAATTTGAAAAGAGCACCTGGTTTGCTGTCTGTTTGGTTCTTTCAAATTTTACTGGTGGAATCGTCTTATTCCAGGTGGCCGGTATCTTATGCATCTGTCCGATTTTGGTTAGGAACCCTGGTAAAGCATCAGGTCCATAATAGGAAATTGAATGCTCGTACCCAGTAAGCGAATGCAATATGTTTATTAAATCTTCTGCCTTTATTGAGTTCAATTGTTCATCAGTCAAGGCATTGTTATAAGGGTTCTTTGGACCGTATAATGCGTAGTAACGTTGCGCTTCCACAATAGCCGACTTGTTCGACTTCATATTTAACCGTGCTCTTAGCATGGACTGTTTCAGATTTTCCAAGGCCGTTTCATCCGGTTGGCAGGTAGCAAGTATCTCTTCCAGCAGTGCAACGGCCTGGGTGAAGTTTTCCTGCAGACCGGACACTGTAACGCTGGTTTGCTCAGCACCGGCAGACAGGTTATAACTACAGGCTAAATCATAAAACTTTTTACTAATTTCCTCTGCGGTATATTTTTTTGTTCCAATAAACTGCAGGTATTGCAGCGCCACCGGCAGCAGCTTATTATTCCAGCTTCCCATATCAAACCAATAGGTCAGTCTGAAAATAGCGTTATCCTTATTTTGAACATATAGCACTGCTGATTTACCCAGTTTGGATTGCTGCATATCCTTTTGATAATCCACCCACACCGGTTTTATGGCCGGGTATTTTGTTTCCAGTACCGATTTTACAAACGGGGAAGCCTTACCGGCATTGATTTCTACCTCAGAAATCGGGGGCTTCTCTACCTTTGACACATTTTTATCCTCTCCTTTTCTTTTATAGATAACTGCATAATTCTTATCGCCAAAGAAGGTATTGGCAAACGCAACGACCTCCTCTTTGGATATTCGGCTCATATCGTCAATATATGCCGCATTTTTATCCCATCCTGCCCCTTTAGTTTTAATAAATTCATCCACCAGGTTGGTTAACCGGGCATTATTATTATCCAATCCCTGTAAAAGCCTTAATTTTTCATTGGCCGCAATGGCTTTTATTAGGGATGCATCAAATTTGCCATCCTTTAAAAGTTGTACCTGGGATAGTAAAATAGTCCTGACATCCTCCAACGTTTGCCCCTGCCGGGGAGCTCCCTGCAAGACGAATATGCCATAGTCCTTATTTTGCATTAAACCGGCTCCGGCATTTAATACCTTTTGCTGCTTGTTCAGGTTAATATCAATAAGACCCGCTTTACCATTGGAGAGGATGGAACCGGCAAGATCGGCCAGCATGGCCTCTTTGCTGCCGCTCCTGGCCGACCTGAATGCAATGCGAACCGTTTCTGCAGAGGGCCCATACACCTCCTTCGTAACAGGCCCGTTAATAGGCGCTTCTGTGGGGCCCTGGTACTCAGCCACAGGGTGCGATTCCATATATCCAAAATATTGATCCACTTTGGCAATCGCCTCATCTGGATTAAAATCACCGGCCATAAGAATAGCCATGTTATTGGGCACATAATATTTGTGATAATATTCCCTTATGGCTTTGATGGACGGGTTTTTTAAATGATCAATGGTGCCAATAGTGGTTTGAGCCCCGTAGTTATGTGTTGGAAATACCGCAGACAATATGGCTTCCTGTATTTTGTTGCCGTCGTTATCAAGTCCTCTGTTTTTTTCTTCATAAACCGCCTCCAGTTCCGTATGAAAGAGGCGTATTACAGGATTCCGGAAACGCTCAGCCTGAATTGAAAGAAACCGGTCTAATACGTTCGATGGAATATTCTCCACATACACCGTCTGCTCAAAGGAAGTGTAAGCATTTGTTCCTTGTGAGCCAATAGCTCTCATCATATTGTCGTATTCATTGGCAATGGAAAACTTTGATGCTTCATGCGAAACAGCGTCTATCTGTTTATAAATAGCACGTCTTTTGTCGGCATCGGTAGTGCCGTTATATTGCTCATACAATTCATCGATCTGGTCGAGCAGGGGCTTCTCTTTTTCCCAGTTTAATGTACCGTATTGGTCTGTGCCCTTAAATAATAGATGCTCCAGGTAATGCGCCAGCCCTGTGTGATCTTTGGGATCATTATTGCTCCCGGTTCTTACAGCTATTTGCACTGAAATTCTTGGAGAGACTTTGTTAGGCGACAATATTACGGAAAGGCCGTTTTTTAATGTATAGAACCTGGCCTTCATAGGATCATTTGTTACATATCTGTATGTATATCCTCCTGATGTTGCCTGTGCCCAGTTATATTGAGCATAAACATTAAATTGAATAGCTCCGGTAAAAAATACTAAAAATATAAAATAGCTGATTTTTTTCATTACTGTATTTATTGATTTAATGATTTTTGATAATTATTAATTGCTTTATCAAGCAGCGCTATAAATTTCTTTACATCTGGATCATAACCATAGCCGTCAGGAATCAATCTTTGTTCATTGCCATCGAGAAAAAAATAATAGGGTTGTGTATTAGCACCAAACTTTGTAACCTGCATATCAACATTTAAGTCGCCTAAGGTTTCGACCTGTTTATCCAGTGATTTGGAATAATATTGTTCGGATGTTTGAATTTCCACATTCTGTACATCTACATATAATGATACGATGACAAAATTGTCCTTTAACCGTCTCATTACTTCCGGATCGCTCCATACCTGTCCTTCCATTTTACGGCAGTTAACACAATTGATACCGGTAAAGTCCAACATCAAAGGCTTTTTTGCTTTCCTTGCTACTTCCAAGGCCTCCTTATAATCAAAATAAGTGACCATACCATTATTAACAACAACATCGGGCTCATTCTTTTTCATCACTTCATAATACTTTTCCGGTTTCGGTAATCCCGTAGAACGTTCACCGTCCAGGCTTGCCCCACCGTTCGCCGCATATCTGAAATCAAATCCCTGTGGCAGATCATCAGCATTAAAGTCCTGTGTACCCATTGGCGGCACAAATGCAGAGATTCCCTTTAGTGGAGCACCCCATAAGCCCGGAACCATATAAACAGCGAGGATGAAAGAGGCTATCGCAAACATCAGCCTCGTAACTGTCAGGTATGGAAAACCAAAATCGTTCTTAGGTAATTCATCATCGTTATGAAACTTAAGTTTACCCAGTAAATAGATTCCAAGTAAAATAAAAATCACAATCCATGCTGAAATAAATATTTCCCTGTCCAAAATTCTCCAACCTTTTGCCAAATCCGCATTTGAAAGAAATTTCAGCGCAAGCGCTAATTCCAAAAAACCAAGTGTTACTTTAATAGCATTTAGCCATCCTCCAGCTTTGCCTAATATATTTAACCTCGATGGGAAAAAAGCAAAAAAGGCAAAAGGCAGTGCCAATGCGAACGAAAAGCCAAACATACCCACAAGCGGCCCCCAATAGCTCCCCTTTGCCGCAAGTACCAGAAGATTACCGATGATAGGTCCTGTACAGGAAAATGAAACAAGAACCAGCGTTAACGCCATAAAGAAAATACTCAATAAATTTCCCGTCCCCGCCTTACTATCCGCCTTATTCGTCCATGAAGAAGGCAATGTAATTTCAAACGCGCCTAAGAACGAAATACCAAACACCACAAATAATACAAAGAAGAACAAGTTGGCGATCCAGTTAGTAGCTAAGTTATTCAACGCTGCCGGTCCGAATACGAGTGTAACCAGGAAGCCAAGTAATGTAAAAATAATAATGATGGACAGCGAGTAGCATACAGCATTCCGGATACCTTCCGCTTTTGTTTTGCTTCGCTTGGTAAAAAACGACACGGTAATTGGTATCATGGAATAAACACAAGGTGTTAGCAGCGCCAGTAGCCCTCCCCCAAAAGCTGTAATGAATATCCATAACAGAGAACGGTTGGCAACATCATTACGCTTCTGCGTTCCCTTATCTATATCTGCTTTTATATAAAATTTTTCGGTCTCCTCAACAGGTAAGTATTGCTCTCCCTTTTTATAAAGACAATTAATATTTACTTTTATTAAGGCGCTATCAACTTTTGAAAGATGTATTCTTTGTTGCCATAAAACAGAATCTGTATAAAAGTTTACAACTGCATTAACCGATGCATCAGTTTCAGATTGTCGCCTTCCGTGCTCTGTTATTGAACCGATAAGATATTTTGCAATAGAGGTATCAAAGGAGACTGTCGAGTATAAAGCATCAGTATCGCCTGTTTTTAGGCTATAGAGTTTAACACCTGGGGCAATGGTAGCTTTTATTGTAAGCATAACCTCATTATCGTTAATTCGATGACTTGTATAGGAAAATTCAACATCAGTTGTATCTTCGGCTATTGAATTCAGTGCAATAAGGTTAAGGCCGACAATAATGCATACAAAAAATAATCTTTTCATCAGTATATAGTATTATATATCCACAAGAAACAGGTCATAAGTAAGGCACAAAAAATCCCTATCACTTCGTATTTTATTAAAATTTGAAATGATTTTGCTGAACTATGAGTTACAGTCCCCTGCTGAATATTTTAAAATTCAGCAATTAGCTAAGCACATTAATTTTTTATTTCAGCGCTATAGAGAATTTTTGGGTAGTAGGTGGCAGACACTCTCTGTCATTACAGGTCATATATTCTATAGTGCCATTAAGCATTGTTTTCACTTTGCCTTTCAGTTTTACAGTTTGTACAAAATCTACTTTATTGGAAAACTGTTTTACATCTACACCAAAAATGGGCTCATGCTTTTGCTCCAGCTTCCCTATTTCTTTAGCAGGGCCCTGTATTATAACTAAAGGATTTGTTACAAATTTGATGTCAGTAGCTACAGGGCCTCCATCCGGTGTTGTTTGAGAATAGGTATGCCATCCGGCGTCAATAACGGCCGTTAAATGCACTTCATAAGTGGTTGCATCAATTTTTTTTGCCGAAAAATTCCACTTTGCCGGTTGCTTAATCTGGGCATAAGCGCCTAAGGAACCTAAAATCAATGATAAAAAAATCACAATTGTTTTCATAACACTTTTTTCTTTTGTTACTTTTTAATTATAAAATAAAGTCTGTTTCTTTTGTTAATAACCACTTGCGTAAGCAACGCATGGATTCAATGCAATCATTTTTTTCTCGGCGATGCCTTTTTCCGTTCGTTCATAAGAATCAATAAACATAAAGACTACGGTTATAATAAGCAACGGCACACTTATTCTGTGGAAAGATTCTATACAGGGACGACATTGAATATTTTAGTTATCTTAATGGTTAGTTTTTGCAAACTCAATCATTGTAGAAATTTCTTTAATGGCCAAGTCTTCCTGATCCGAAAATCCTGATGTGATAAAACGAATATTGCCTTTTGTATCTATAATAATTTTTGTGGGTATCCCTTCCACCTTATAGTCTTTGGCCACAGTGCTAATCTGGGTTTCCGGATCTCGAAGGTCCATTAATACATGAAATGTATAATTATTACTAACTATATATTTTTTGGCCTGAGCAGTTGGGTCGCCGCTACCTTTATCCCAGGTATGTAGAAACAAGAATTGCACATTAGGGTCATCCTTATACTTATTTACAGTTTTTTGCATCATTGGAAAAGAGGCTTTACAGGGGCCGCACCAGGTAGCCCAAAAATCCAGGACAACAACCTTCCCCTTAAGATCACTTAATTTCACCGTATTTCCATCCACATCTTTTAATTCAAAATCATGCGCCGGCATGCTAATCGCCTGCTTTTTTACATTTTCAAGAGCATTGGCTTCGCTAACATCCTGTAGCCATTTTTCGTAGCTCCCAAATCCCGCTTCAGATCCATAAGTAGCGGCATAGGCAGTCTTTAAATTAGATTTAACAGTTTCGAAGGACGCTCCTCCAATTATGGCTTCCTCCATTAGCGGAAGCGCCTCTTTAAATCGTTTTGTTTCAATTAAGATACTTGTATATACGTTTCTGACGGATGCCTTTGTCTGCTCTTGCAA
>JASGEW010000054.1:0-39651 GCA_047606125.1 Niabella sp.
CCGACTGGCTATACATGATTACAGCAGCCAGTTGCAGCATAAGCGTCAGCAGTATTTTTCTCATTATGCGGTATTTAAAAAGTTAAGTTGTTTTGCCGGTACCCTCTAAGTAAAGTTATAATTCCGGTTTCCCCGTATCAGTATTTATCTTTATCGCTTCGCCCTGAACCCCGCGACCTCGGTAGTTGCTTACCTGCAGCACATTCAGGTTATCAAACGGATTGCCGTAATCATTGCTGAGCCGGGCCCCCACGTTCGATCTCCAAAAGGTTGCATTATTTTTGCGGGTAATCTCATCCACATATTTAGATAACACAAGGGTATTACCTCTCGCCTCAACCGGGTATAATTTGTTTCCGGAACAGATATATAACTCATTGGCGGCCGCAATTGCAAATGCATTCTCCACAGGATGCAATGTCGTATCTCCTATTGTAAAACCATTCACCAAAACACTTTTAGTTGCCGTATCCACCATCAAATAAAACTGTGAATAGGATGGCTTCAGTGCTTTAAATTCTTCAAAAGTCTGATAAATGCCACTCGGGAAATTTGCCTTGCTGACAAAACTTAAGCCTTCCCGTTGTTCTTTAATAATAGTCTCTTTTGTCTTGGCTATTACATCCTGCTTCTTTTCTATTTCTCCGGAAGCAGAAACTGCTTCTTTAACTAAGCCAGCAAGACTATTTCCTGCACTCCTCACCCCCACAGATTTATTTACAGAAAAGTTGTCTATCGTTTTATAAAAAACATAAGCGTCTTTTCCAACAGGACTTTCGTATAAAACACCTCTTACCCCTGTATATGATTCCAGCTCATTGCCTCCTACACTTAAATCTTTTAATATAAACAAATACGAATACCCCGCTTTAAGCGACTGATAAGTGTTGCTTGCACTAAGTAGTGCTGTAACCCAATCCTGCTTGGACACGGGAGCATAAACGGCAATCCTATTATTGTCATTTTCTTTAGTCGGGATATAGCCTAACACACTATCACCGGTCAGATCACAAATTTCTAAAATACCGGTACTTTCATTTTCTTTGTGCAGCGCTATTAATTCATCAAGAGGTAACAGGTACTTTTGCTGCTGGCCGAGCAGGTTAACACAAAGGCCACTAAGTAACATACACAGGCATAATATTGGTTTGGTTACATTTTTCATATAGTGATCTTAATTAAACAGTAAGTAGTGAGTAAATTTTACAGCTTCAGTGGAACAATTTATAGTTTTGACAATTATTTCCTACACCAAAACTATTAACAACATTTCATAAAAAAAATACGTAGTAATACGTATTTTTCCGGTTCTTTGTTTTATAGCAGCAGGAGATGTATTAACCAGTGGATTTTAATGATAGCAGCTTAATAGCGAAAATTTGTGCTTACTATCATAGGTAGTAAGCTTAAGAGATGTAGAGAAAAAAGAAGATACAGACATCACAAAGATTTTTCATTCCGATAGATCGGAATGAAAAGCTATGTTTTTCTTATTTCAAAACCCGGTAGGCTATGAAACTAACAATATAAGCCAGCCCGGTCATATAAATTAGCTGAATCAGGGGCCATTTCCAGCTACCGGTTTCCCGTTTTACAATCGCCATCGTGCTCATACATTGCATGGCAAATACATAAAACAGCATTAAAGAAACCCCGGTAGCAAGGGTAAATACCTTTGAGCCATCGCTAAAGGTTGCCTGCTGCATTCTTTGCTGTAAAGCCACATTTTCTTCGCCATCATCTTCAACGCTGTATAAGGTAGCCATCGTTCCAACAAATACTTCACGCGCGGCAAAAGAAGTAACCAGTGCAATGCCTATTTTCCAGTCGTAACCCAGTGGCCGGATCACCGGTTCAATAACTTTTCCCATAATACCGGCATAAGAATTTTCCAGCCTGGCAGTACTATATTGTTCTGCAATGGTGGCTGTATCTGCCTGGGGTTTAGCCAGCTCATTTTGGTATTGCCGGTAGGCCGCGCGCATTCTTTGTTTGGGTCCGAAAGAACTTAAAAACCAAAGGGCAAGACTGATGATCAGAATTATTTTTCCGGCCTGTACAACGAAGATCTTTGCTTTTTCGATCATCGTTTGCACTGCGTTTTTCCATCGGGGAGCACGATAAACCGGTAACTCTAAAATAAAGAAGCTTTTCTCTTTTATTTTGATGAACCATTTGGCAATGTAAGAAACGGTCATCGCAAACACAACTCCAACCAGGTAAAGCCCCATCATAACTAATCCCTGTAAACTTATAAAACCAAGCAGGTACGTTTTAGGAATAACGATAGCGGTAAGAATGATATAAACCGGCAACCTGGCGGAGCAGCTCATTAATGGCGTTACCAGAATGGTCAGCAGCCTTTCTTTTCGGTTCTCAATATTACGGGCGCTCATTATGGCCGGCACAGCACAGGCAAAACCGCTGATCATGGGCATTACACTTTTCCCGTTAAGCCCAACTGTGCGCATCACCCTGTCTGTAAGAAAACTGATACGGGCCATGTAACCCGTATCTTCGAGCAGGGTGATCAGCCCAAAAAGGATCATGATCTGCGGAATGAAAATAATAATGCCCCCCAGGCCGGCAACAATGCCATTTACCAGAAGGTCGGTAAAATTGTTTTGAGGCAGCACTTCGTTAAGCCAGTTGCTGAAAGACGCCGTTCCGGCATCGATCCAGTCCATGGGGTAGGACGCTAAGAGAAAAACACATTGAAACAAAAGGAATAACACCAATAATAATATGGCGTATCCCCAATAGCGGTGCAGAAAGATATTATCGAGCTTCTCTGTGAGTTTCGATTGTTTGTGCGGATCGGGAAAGGTGACGGCGATGTTAAGAATATGATTGATGCGCTGATAGCGCTGCAAAATTTCTTCAGCCTGTGTTCGGGTAGGGTTAAAGGCATTGTCAATTTCTGCCTGTTCAATATCCTGCTGAATATTTTCATCCAGGGCAAAAGCTTCATGATTGATCAGGTAGTGAATGGTTTCATAATCGCTGATGCCGGCGATTACCTGCTGCGCCTGTTTTATAGCCCCGGGCGCCAGCGCGGCAACATCAATAAAGTTTCTTACAACCGGTTTATACAAATTGCCTGAAACCAGCTCAATAGCCTTTTTAAGCGCATCGATCCCTTTATTTTTTCTGGGGTTGACGGCAACAACCGGAACGCCAAGCTCCCTTTCCATCTCATTGATATCAATCTGGATCCCTTTTTTACGCGCAACATCTGTCATGGTTAACGCAATGACTACGGGCCGTTTTAAATCAATGATCTGGGTGCAAAACAGCAAATTTCTTTTAAGGCTGCTGGCATCGGCAACGACTACCAGGATATCCGCCTTAACAGCAGTATCCTGGTTCATAATCACTTTGTAGGCAACTTCTTCGTCAAGCCGCCTGGGATATAAGCTATAGGTTCCCGGCAAATCGATCACCTCTGCCGCCTCATTGCCAATATGGGTGATGCCTGTTTTTTTATCGACAGTAACGCCGGGAAAGTTCCCCACCTTCTGATTTAATCCCGTAAGCGTATTAAACAGGGAGGTTTTTCCACTATTTGGATTACCGGCCAATGCTATATGTAGTTTTTTACTTTTCAAAATTATAAAACCACAAAATTAGTTGTGTTAAAAGTAAAACCGTTTACGAAATGCGGAGATTTATATGAACTTTAAATATTATCACTATTGGTTTTATATACCTTTATATCCTACATCCTGAGCTTATTTAAACTTATTTTGTATAAAAAAGCCGGGTATCCCTGTATTTTTTTAAAAGAGAGGTATTATGGCAATATTAAAGCTGGAGCTGGATACGCAGGAAATTATTGATAATTTTTTTGAAGAAACAAAGCTGCTGGGTATTGTAACCACAGTAAAAGATTATCGTTTCTGCTGGAACCTGAATAATATGCTGGGACTTAATTTCAGGATCAACCATGATATTGAGATCGGCCTGAAACGGAAAAAACGACAGTATTTTTTTTCGGTTTATGAATATCATGAGCCTAATAGTGCGCTGTGCCACTATTTGTACAATAATTTACACGACGGGGAATATTTGCTTCCGGAATTTAAAAACCTCGACTTTTTGTGGCTGATGAAAAATGATACGGTAACAGACGAATACCTTACACAAATAAAAATAATGCTGCGTAATATTCCGGGGGTGCAGCTGGTTACCGAGCTTACCAACGAGAAAATAAAAAATAAAGAATACCTTATCTTTTAAAAAATTAATAAAATGTGGCAGGAAAACGACAATAAGCTGTATAAAAAAATAGTATTTAAAGATTTTAGCAGGGCGTTTGCTTTTATGACCCGCGTGGCCATTGAAGCCGAAAAAATGGATCACCATCCCGAATGGAAAAACATTTATAACACGGTAGAAATATGGCTGAGTACGCACGATGCCGGTGATATTATAACAGAAAAGGACAAAAAGCTGGCGCAAAAGATCGATAACCTGCTGCACCAGGAGTAGCTGATGAGTATGAAATGCGCGCCGGTCTTATTTTTCCACAATTTGTTGATATTTTCAAATCCCCTATTTTTGCCGTCCTTTTAAGTTATTATATTAACATATTATGTCGGTTATACAACAAATCCAGGACAAATACGGCAAAGTAATGGCCATTATTATTGCTTTGGCACTCGTAGTATTTGTAATTATGCTTGCTTTTGAGAACGGAGGCAGTCTTTTCAAGGGTGATTCAACTACTGTAGGCAAGGTGAATGGACAGTCTATTGACTATACCAGCTTTAAAACAATGGTGGACCAGCAAACGGAGATAATGCAGCAGAGAGGTATGGGCAGCGGAGAAATGGCAAGCCAGCAGGCAAACGAACAGGCCTGGAATAGCGAAGTTGCCCAAATTTTATTAACCCAGGAAGCAGATAAACTGGGTATAGAGATCGGGAAAAAAGAATTGAATGATCTTTTATTTGGATCCACCCCCCCACAGGAGCTGAAACAGGCTTTCAGCGATCCGCAAACCGGCGTTTACAACCCTGCTTTAGCCCAACAGCAAATTAACCAGGTTAAAACCAAAGGTACTGCGGAACAAAAAGCACAGTTAAGCGCTTTCCTGGATCAGATGGTGTTTCAGCGCCTGGCTGAAAAATATGACGCTTTGCTGACAGCCAGCATCAATTTTCCCAAATGGATGATTGAGAAAGAAAATGCCCAGAATGCATTGCTTTCAAAAGTTTCTTTTATACGCGAACCCTATACTTCTATTGCTGATTCTACAGTAAAGATCTCTGAATCGGAGGTTCAAAATTATATTGACAAACATAAGAACGACTTTAAGCAAACCGAAAGCCGCAGTATTTCCTATGTTGCGTTTAACGCCCAGCCCAACGGGGCGGATAGCGCGCGCGCAAAGCAAAACCTTTTGGCACTAAAACCGGCGTTTGACAGCGCCCGTAATATGAAAAGTTATTTAATGACCCAGGGTGTTAATAATTATTACGACGGATACATCAGCAGCGACCGGATACAGGTGCCCATGAAAGATTCAATTTTTAAAGCCGGATCAGGCAATGTGTATGGCCCGTACATCGATGGCGGTAATTATGCACTGGCAAAAATAGTATCAGAAAAAATGATTCCCGATACTGTGAAAATAAGGCATATACTAATAGGAACGACTCAGCAGGATCCGCAAACCGGGCAGCAAATTCCTATCAGGGATACTGCCACTGCAAAAAAACTGGCGGATAGCATTGCCCTTGCCATTCGTAATGGCTCTAATTTCGACTCCCTGGTGGTTAAGTTTTCTAACGATCCGGGAAGTGCGAATAATGGCGGTGTTTATGATAACGTTCCTTCAGGCCAGATGGTTCCAACATTTAATGATTTCATTTTTGGAAATCCGGTTGGTACCAAAGGGGTTGTAAAAACTGATTTTGGCTATCACTATATAGAAATTCTTTCACAAAAAGGAACTTCAACGGGTTATAAGATCGCGTACCTTTCCAGGCCGATAGAGGCCAGTGAAGAAACAGATGCGGCAGCCAATAATGCAGCGTCAAAATTTGCCGGCGAAGCAACTGACCAAAAATCGTTTAATGCGGCTGCTGAAAAGCTGCAAAAAGAAAAAGGGGTTTATAAATCAGTGGCACAGGATATTCAGCCTACAGGCGCAATGATCCAGGGTCTTGGTGCATCGCGCGCCTTTGTAAAGAGTATATATAATGCCAGCCTCGGAGAGGTTACCCAGCCCGAGCGTGTAGGCGACCATTACGTAGTAGCCCTGATCACGGAGGTAAATAAAGAAGGAACCATGAGTGTGGCCAAAGCAAGATCAATGGTAGAGCCGCTGCTGATCAATAAGAAAAAAGCAGCGCTGATTACTCAGAAAATTGGTAAAATATCAACACTTGAAGCCGCTGCCGGAGTTTTAAAGAAGCCTATTGAGGTTGCCGACAGCCTTCGCTTTGCAGGCCAGCCTTCCCAGGCGTTAGGCTTTGAGCCTAAGGTGATAGGTGCTGCGTTTAATAAAGCCAATGTAAACAAAGTGGTAAGCGAGCCGATCCCGGGTACGCAGGGCGTTTACGTGGTGAGGGTAGATCATTTAACCAGCACTCCCGTTCAGGCGGCTAATGTGGAAGAAACCAGGAAAATGCGTTTCATGCAGGCGAAACAGCAGGCACAGTTCCAAAGCCTGCAGGCACTTAAAGAGGCAGCTACTATTAAAGATTACCGAAATAAGTTTTATTAAGAAGCATTAAACACAAAGTTTTGGAATCCCGGCCCCGGCCGGGATTTTTCATAAATATATTATAAACAAAATTGTTGATTTTTATTATTATTTTTGTTTAAATTTAAACAACTTCATAATTAAATATGTTGCAGGCAATTCATCAATATAAAATTATTTTAAAAACGTTACCGCAAATTATAGATGTTTCCGGTTATAAAAATGAGTATTTGTCAAAAAAGCTGGGAATAACCCCGGCTAATTTTTCTGCAAAAAAACAGCGAAACAGCTGGACGGTAGATGAAGTTGAGGAACTATTAAAAATAGCAATGAATGAAGATGTTGAAGATTTTTTATTGCAATTAGAGCTTGAAATGGCCGAAGCACAAGGGTATGAAACAATTTCTTACAAAGCGCTTAAGAAGGAAATGGGATGGAAGTAATCGTCAGCAGGCCGTTTGTAAAAAAATTAAAATCCTTACCGAAGACAGCACAACAGCAAATAGCAATCGTTTTAGAAAAGTTAGCGGCAGCAAAAAATATATGGAAGAGGTGATCAGAAATAAAGTTGCCGAAAGCGGGCTCATTACTTTAAATCTTGAGGATTTTTATCCAAAAGGGGACGTTTTGGTCTTCGATATCAAAGATTATTTATTCATGGAAATGATCTTAAAGGAAAAAGATTTTCGTGAAGCGCTCAAAGAACATAACTGGCAGCAATACACCGGTAAAAACGTTGGAATTGTTTGTTCGGCTGATGCGATCATTCCTTTATGGGCTTATATGCTAATAATAACCTATTTACAACCATTTGCACAGTTTGCATCGGCCGGGGATGCCGGTGAAATACGCAAAAGGATCCTTTTACAAAATATAAATGCCATCAATATTGAGGATTACCGCGATAAACGTGTTGTAATAAAAGGCTGCGGAGACATTGTTATCGGCGAATATGCATACGCCGAAATTACCCGCATATTACTACCCGCAGTAAAAAGCCTCATGTATGGCGAGCCCTGCAGCACAGTGCCGGTGTATAAAAAAAGGTAATGGCTGATGGTTCATAGCTCATAGTTATCAGCTCATTTGTTATTATCTCCGCTAAAACCATCCCCTTTTTTTAAAGGCAACCAGCATCCAGGCAGGAATTAAGAACATGGCAGCAACAGCTATCCAAAATCCCCAATTGTGGCCGCTTAGCGGAATGACCTGGAAATTCATCCCGAATATGCCGCCAATAACGGTGGCCGGCGCCATCAGGCAGGTAACAATAGCCATTACCTTCATTACTTCGTTCATCTTCAGGTTTACATTGCTGATGTACAGATCCTGCATACCCATGATCATATCGCGATAGTTTTCTACCAGATCGATTGCCTGTACAATGTGATCGTACACATCTTTATAAAACCGTTCATTATACTCTGTAAGCAAATCGCTGTCGCTTTTTATAATGCCGCTGATTACATCGCGTACCGGGTAAATACCTCTTTTTAAAACGATCAGCTCTTTCCGGAGTACATTGATCAATGCCAAAGACCTTTTGTTCGTGCTGTGTATGATTTCTTCTTCCACATCTTCAATCCTGTCGCGCAGTTTATCCATTACAATAAAATACTGGTCTACAACCGTATCAATTAAAGTATAGTATAAATAGTCTGCTTCTTTAGTACGGGTTTTACTGGCGGGAAGCTTCAGCCGTTCCCTTAAAGCATGAAACAAATCGCGGCTGGGGTCGTCCTGGAAAGTAATTACAAAATTTTTACCCAGCACCATGCTTATCTGTTCCTGGTCGATCGAACGCTTTTCTTCGTTATAATACAGCATGTTCATGAGGCAGAACAGGATATCGTCCACTTCATCCATTTTCGGCCGCTGGTTAACGCTCAATATGTCTTCTCTTAATAGCGGGTGCACATCATAAAGGTCGCCGATCTTATCAACATGTTCTTTGCGCAGCCCGTCAATATTGATCCAGATGATATGGTCATTACATTTAAGTGAAAGCGCCTCATCAATAGAGATATCCTTATATTCTTTTACAGACGCTTTATCGTAAACATAGGCAGTAATAATTACAGTAGCGGCCTCTTCCCGTACAGGAATGATCGTTGGGTTTACGGCAAGTATTTCCTTGGTACGTTCGGTACCAAACAGCTCTAAAAGATTAGGGAGAAAAAGATACTTTAAATATTTTTCAGGACGCATTTTTTCTATTTTAATAATGTTTTTGCTTTCTCCAGGTCTTCGGGAGTGTCAATCGCAATATTTTTATAATTGGTTTCGGCCATATAAATATCAATACCATTATATAAAAACCGCAACTGCTCCAGTTTTTCTATTTGCTCCAGCGGCGCCTGCGGCAGCCCCGTAAAGTTTAGCAGTGCTTCTTTGCGAAATGCATATACTCCTATATGCAGGAAATAATCAGCTATAACATCAGCCTCTCTTTTATAGGGAATAATGCTGCGGCTGAAGTATAATGCCTTCCCGTTCTTATTGGCAACCACCTTCACCATATTGGGATTGGATGCATCGGCGCTGTTTTCCATTTTTCGCATCAGCGAAGCTACCTGCACATCGGCATTTTCGAATAAGTGCACCAGTTTTTCCAGGGGCTCTTTTTGAATGAAGGGCTCATCGCCCTGCACATTTACAATTACGTCAACATCGAGGCGGCGTGCTGCTTCTGCAATGCGGTCGGTGCCGCTTTCGTGTTCCCCTGCGCTCATAATGGCTTTACCGTCCCGCCGGGTTATTTCATCATAAATGATCTCACTATCTGTAATTACGTAAACATCAGCAAAAAGATTACTTTTTACAGCCGCTTCGTAAGTGTGCGCAATTACGGGTTTATCTCCTAAAACCTTCATCAGCTTTGCGGGAAAACGTGAAGCGGCATAACGTGCCGGGATCATGGCGACTACTCTCATGTATCAAATGTAGGAAAGATGTTGGGAATAGTGAATTAGCATGGTTTTTTTAGAAAGGTTGACCCGGTTCAATATTATTTGCTGTTATTTATAATCGACAAGGCCCGTTCAATCTGCACCGCTGCCACCATTAGCTTAATACCGCCGGCGGCATAGACAGCGCCGGGGTAAATCGTTACGCAATGCTCGTCCCTTAGCCAGCAGTTTATATTTTCTTCCTGCAATCGTCCTAAAACAAGGTGCGCATTGATGTAATTATCAAATACTGCGGCAACCAGAAACTTCATTGTTTAAAGGTATAATAATCCTTTTAAATAATAAGAACACGTTCCTGTAAGAATAGGGTTTATATTTCAATGTTGTTTGCTTAGGCTTTTTGGCCTCGAAGATCCTGTGTTGATAGATCGCGGGGTGTGATTATTGAGCCGGCTGGGGATTGAAGCTCACATTTTTGCGCACATCATCCATTAATGTGGTAAGTGTAGTGTAAACGGCCTGAAAATAGTTGCCTTTTTGCGCCAGCGGAAAATAATTATTGTTGAATGCGTTGTTTACTTCTTCATCCGATAAAAATCTTTTTACGCCATCGCCATAATCCACAGCTACTCTTCCGAAAGATTTACTAATGGTAACCGACATGGAGTTTTTGCTGCGCCCATGTACAAAATCCCAATCTTTCAATGATTGTTTGTTGTAACCACCTATACTGTCTGCGGGCCCCGCTGCAATAGCTGCGTTTACGGTAGATAATTTTATGGGAATAAGGTTACTGGTTTCAAAAGTGCGCAATAAGGTATCCAGTTTTCGCTGTTGCAGCGAAGAGAAAAGGCCTTCATAATCGTAAACATAATTAATGTTGGCTGGTGTGGGTGTATGGTGAACCGGCAAAATAATTTCCGGCGGGTTTGCTTTGCGTTCTGCAATCATCCTGTTCAGCTGGCCCGAGGGAACACAGCCTGCGGCCAGCAGCGCCATAAGAACAATGGGGTGCCCCTGTTTGCTGCCGGAAAATGCGGAATAGCTGCACCTAAGGCTCCGCGTAAATTGTTTTAAAAATGATGCCATAAATCGGGATGATCAACCGGGTGGGGCAATTTCGATGCCAAATATTTCAGGCCGGTTCAACAAAAAATTACTGGTTCAACATCAGCGGCATTACCAGCATCAGCAGCTCCTCACTTTCGTCTTGCTCTACCGGTTTTATAAGGCCTGCTTTTGTAGGCGTGCTGAGTTCAAGATATACTTCGTCGCTGCTGGTGCTATTCAGCATTTCGATCAGAAATTTAGCATTAAATGCTATTTGCAGGTCCTCTCCGTTGTATTGGCATTTCATCCTCTCATTTCCTTCAAAGCTAAAATCAACATCCTGTGCTGCCAGCTGTAACTCGCTGCCGCTGATGGTTAAGGCTACCTGGTAGGTGCTTTTATTACTGAAAACGCTTACACGACGCAGCGCCCCCAAAAACTCCTGCCTGTTTACCGTAAGGCGGTAAGGGTTTTCTGTAGGTATAACTACCTTGTAATCAGGAAAACGCGCATCGATCAACCGGCAACTCAGCCGGGTGGAACCGTGGGTTACAAAGAAATGATTACTGTTATAATTCAGCGTTATTTCATCGTCATTGTCCGGTAATGCAGATTTTAAAAGATTGAGCGGCTTGCGCGGAACAATAAAATTATCCGTTGCAGATGCGCTTACATCGCTGCGTTTATACCTTACCAAACGATGGGCATCAGTAGCTACAAACTGGATCCCATTCTTATCCAGTTCAAAAAAAACACCAGTCATTGCCGGACGAAGATCGTCTGTGCTGGTTGCAAATAAAGTTTTATTGATTGCAGTAACCAATGCAGAAGAAGTCATTGTAAATGAGGTAGTATCATCAGCTGCCGGTTCTTTCGGAAAATTATCGGGGTTTTCTCCCATCACTTTATATTTACCGCTGTCGCTGGTAATTTCAACCCCGAAATTTTTATCAATATTAAATGTAAGTGGCTGGTCCGGAATGTTTTTTAATGAATCAATCAAAATTTTACCGGGAATACATACCCGGCCGCTGTCCTTTGCCTCAATTTCCATTTCTGTTCTCATCACCGTTTCCAGGTCCGTTGCCACAATAGTAAGTTTGTTGGCTTCTATTTCAAAAAGAAAATCCTCCAGGATCGGTAATACGGTATTGGTATTAATAACCCCTGAAAGGTTTTGCAGTTGTTTAAGCAAAGCGTTTGATGATGCTATAAATTTCATCCGTTTGTTTTTATTTTTATTATTCACCAAAGAATCATCCTGCTATATAAAAGATGATTATGGCTTATTCCATCTGAATAAATTTTACTGTTCTGTTGTTATGCCCATTTGAGGGTGCAGCGAAGCTACTATAAAAAAGAATATTGCAATATAAATTATTTATAAACCGGTTAAAAAACATTATCCTGAATAAATAAATATTAAAACGTTTTGTACCTTCCCTGCTGTATAAAATAATGATTGGATGTTCGATAAGTTAATTAATGGACGGTAATCTCAAATCTCAAATCCGGAACCAGCAATTGTCTAAAGAGCTGGCATTGCAAAAACTGCGGTATTACTGTGCTTACAGCGAGCGCTGCCATAGCGATGTGGTTAATAAATTATATGAACTGAACGTGTGGAAAAAAGATCATGATGAGATTATAGCGGCTTTAATCGAAGAAAATTATTTAAATGAAGAGCGTTTTGCCAGACTGTTTGCTGGCAGCCATTTCAGGCAAAAACAATGGGGCCGGAATAAAATTTTACAGGCGCTGAAACAAAAAAATATAAGTGCTTATTGCATTAAAGCAGCTATGAAGGAGATTGATGAGGACGATTATGAAAAAGTGCTGGCCGGGTTATTCAATGAAAAATGGGAGCGTTTGCGTGGTATTACTAACCGGTTCGCCAAAATGAAACGCATATCAGACTATTTGTTACAGAAGGGATACGAGGCGGATCTGATAAATGCACTGTTAAAACACTACCCTAAAAAATAGTTTTTACAAAAAACATCTAAATCCGTTGTTCATGAGGCGAATATTTATTATTGTTTCTATCCTTTCAATCATAGTTACTTTTCTCCTGGCCTGGTACATCAGTAAAAACTGGTTTGTAGTGCTGGCGGGCATAGTAATAGTATCCGTTATGGGCTATTATGATATGCTGCAGACCCGGCACAGTATCCGCCGTATTTATCCTGTATTCGGTCGGTTGCGCTATGTAATGGAAGAGTTGCGGCCCAAGATTTACCAGTATTTTATTGAGTCGGATATAGATGGCCGTCCCCTGAACAGGATCGACCGTTCCACCGTATACCAGCGTGCCAAAGAGGATAATGATACGATGCCATTTGGTACGCAATTAGATGTGTACGCTCCCGGATATGAGTGGATCTGCCACTCCATCGCCCCGAAAGATTTTAAAATGCTGGAGCATAATCCCCGTGTTCTCTTTGGAAATAAAGATTGTAAACAGCCCTATAACGGCAGTATTTTAAACATTTCGGCTATGAGCTATGGCTCTTTAAGTGCCAATGCGGTGGAGGCTATGAACGGGGGCGCGCAGATGGGGCATTTTGCGCATAATACAGGAGAAGGAGGACTCAGCGATTTTCACCTGAAGCAGGGTGGCGATCTTATCTGGCAACTGGGTACCGGTTATTTTGGATGCCGGGATGAGCAGGGTAATTTTTCGCCGGAGCTGTTTGCAGAAAAGTCAAATATTCCAAATATTAAAATGATCGAGATAAAAATATCGCAGGGCGCCAAGCCGGGCCATGGCGGTATTTTGCCCGCCGCAAAAAATACACCCGAAATTGCAAAGATCAGGCATGTACAGCCTGGGGTAACGGTAGAATCCCCGCCGTATCATACCGCATTCAGCACCCCGAAAGAACTGGTGCTTTTTATAAAACAGCTGCGCGAACTTTCGGGCGGAAAACCCATCGGCTTTAAATTGTGCATTGGTCATAAAACAGAATTTATAGCCATCTGCAAAGCCATGGTTTTGCTGGATACCTACCCCGATTTTATAACCGTTGACGGCGGAGAGGGCGGTACGGGCGCCGCGCCGCAGGAGTTCTCGAATTATGTGGGCGCGCCGCTGCTGGATGGGCTGGCTTTTGTTGACGATATTTTAAGAGGCTTTAATATAAAACAGCATATTAAAGTTATTGCATCCGGAAAAATTACTACGGGCTTTCATATAGCGCGGGCCGCCGCCCTGGGTGCCGACGCCTGTAATTGCGCAAGGGCCATCATGCTTGCGGTAGGTTGTATACAGGCGCTTATTTGTAATACCAACAGGTGTCCCACGGGTGTTGCCACTCAGGACCCTAAATTAACCAAAGGCCTGGTAGTAGCAGATAAAAGGTACCGCGTGGCCAATTATCATAAGAATACTGTTAAAACATTTGTAGAACTGATGGGTGCAGCAGGCTTAAAAGGTATGCAGGATATTACCCGTTCGCATGTGTACAGAAGAGTGTCTTTAACCGCTATGCATACTTTTGAAGAGATTTTTCCTTCTGTCAGCAAAGGGGCGTTTATTAATGGGAATATTCCGGAAAAATATAAAACAGACTTCGCTTATGCCGACGAAAATTATTGGGGTGTTCACTCTGTTGGCAGCTGGAGCGATGATACCGGTAAAGAAAAAGTAGAAGTAGCGCAATAACTAAAAAATGGAATCCATTCCGTTACCTGAATCTGAAATTGCAAATCACAAATATCAAATAGCGGTTATCTTTGCACCTCAATTTTGAATTTTAGATTTTATGAGTGCGCAACATTTATCAGAGCAGGAAATTATAAGAAGAGAAAAGCTGCAAAAGCTGAGAGATGCCGGTATCGATCCTTATCCTGCCCCTTTATTCCCGGTTACCCATTACTCGGCAGATATTAAGGCCGGCTTTTCTGAAGAAACAAAAGACCGGTTTGCAAATGTGAGTGTGGCCGGCCGCATTATGAGCATTAATGATAAAGGAAAAGTATTTTTTATAAAGATCCAGGATAAACAGGGGATCTTTCAGTTATATGTAAAGCGGGATGAGCTATACCCGGGCGAAGACAAAAGCCTCTGGGATATTTTAGTGAAGCAGGGGCTTGACCTGGGTGATTTTATTGGCGCTGCGGGCTATGTATTCATTACAAAAACCGGGGAAACCTCATTACATACCCTTTCGCTCACCCTGCTTTCCAAATCTTTAAAACCATTACCAGTGGTAAAACGCGATGAGGAAGGGAATGTTTTTGATGAAGTAACCGATCCCGAGTTTAAATACCGCCAGCGCTACGCCGACCTGATAATTAACCCAGCGGTAAAAGAAACCTTTTTAAGGCGCACGAAGCTTATCAACTCCATTCGCGAATTTCTGAACGGGCATGGCGCACTGGAGGTAGATACCCCGGTGTTGCAGGCCATACCGGGAGGTGCAGCTGCAAGGCCGTTTATTACACATCATAATGCGCTCGATGTGCCTTTTTACCTGCGTATAGCAAATGAACTGTATTTAAAACGACTGGTAGTGGGCGGCTTTGACTGGGTGTATGAATTTAGCCGGAATTTCAGGAATGAAGGAATGGACCGCACACATAATCCTGAATTTACGGTACTGGAATTTTACGTAGCGTATAAGGACTATTTCTGGATGATGGAAACTACCGAGCAGTTATTGGAGAAGGCGGCTCTGGATGTTAACGGAACCACTAATGTTACAGTTGGCGGCAAAACGCTATCCTTCAAAGCGCCTTTTGCAAGAGTGTCTATTTACGATGCCATTAAAGAGTATACAGGATTCGATGTAAGTGAAATGGATGAAGAAGGGCTAAAAAGTGTTTGCAATAAACTGGGTCTTTATGTAGATAAAACCATGGGCAAGGGCAAACTGATCGATGAGATTTTTGGTGAGAAATGTGAGCACCATTATATACAGCCAACCTTTATTATTGATTATCCTGTTGAAATGAGCCCGCTTACCAAAAAACACCGCAGTAAACCGGGTTTGGTAGAGCGTTTTGAGCTAATGGTGAACGGAAAGGAAATTGCAAACGCCTATAGTGAGCTCAATGATCCTGTTGAACAGCGGGAACGTTTTGAAGAACAGGCAAAGCTATTAGAGCGGGGTGATGAAGAAGCCATGTATATCGATTACGATTTTTTGCGTGCATTAGAATATGGAATGCCGCCCACTTCGGGTATTGGCTTTGGAATAGACCGCCTGGTAATGCTGTTAACGAACCAGCCATCCATACAGGATGTATTGTTTTTTCCTCAAATGCGGCCGGAGCGCAGCTCAGAAGGGTAGCCTGTTCAAACAGTTATTTTGATCATTTCCCACAGAAAATGCACCGCCGGAAAATTAATGTAAGTTTGATAAGATGAAAGATACTTTAACCATCACCCTTGTTCAAACCAATTTGTTCTGGGAAGATAAACAGGCCAACCTGCAACTATTGCAGCAGAAAATTGAAGGCGTTCAGGAAAAAACCGAAGTGATTATTTTGCCGGAAATGTTTTCAACCGGCTTCACTATGAACGCCGCATCGCTTGCTGAAACCATGGACGGCCCAACGGTTGAATGGATGAAACAGGTAGCTACCTCCAGACGTGTAATTATAACGGGCAGCCTGATTATTAAAGATATTGATGAAGATAACAGCGAGGTTTATTACAACCGTCTGATATGGATGCTGCCCAACGGGCAGTACGGTATTTACAATAAAAGGCATTTGTTTACGCTGGCGGGAGAAAATGAGCCGTATACGGCCGGCGAAAAAAGATTGATCGCATCGGTAAACGATTGGAAAATAAACCTGCAGATTTGTTACGACCTCCGTTTTCCTGTCTGGGCCAGGCAGGTACCGCAAACGCCCGGTGAGCAATGGCGCGGCTTATATGATGTGCTGGTGTATGTGGCTAACTGGCCTGAGCGGCGCAGCAACGCCTGGAAAACCTTGCTGCAGGCCCGGGCTATCGAAAATCAATGTTATGTGATCGGCGTAAACCGGGTGGGTATGGATGGAAATGACATTTATCATTCCGGCGATAGTATGGTTGTAGACCCCCTGGGTGAAGTGCTATACCACAAAAAAGATGAAGAAGGCGTTTTTACAGTAACACTGCACAAAGCGCATCTGAACACTATAAGAACAAAGCTGCCCTTTTGGGAAGATGCAGACATCTTTAAAATATTTTAGAAACAGGTTGAAATGTATCACTATTTTTTTAAAAAACGCGCCGTTCCACGGTTAGATTACTTTATGGTCAGGAAAAACTTTCTTTTATTCTTTTTTTTCGTTTCTGTTGTTGTAAAAGCACAGCCATACCAGCCTACCTGGGAGTCTCTGGAATCGCGGCCGGTACCGGAGTGGTACACCGATGCCAAATTTGGTATTTTTATACACTGGGGATTATACAGTGTGCCGGCCTGGGCCACCAATTCCAATGCCGACGGGTTTGGAAGCAATTATGCCGAGTGGTACTGGGAGCGGCTTAATAACACGAAACTCAAAATACATAAAGAGTTTGTCGATTTCCAGGACAGGGTATATGGCCCCAACTTTAAATACCCCGATTTTGCCCCTATGTTTAAAGCCGAGCTGTTTGACCCAAAGCTATGGGCAAACATTATAAAAAATGCGGGCGCAAAATATGTGGTGCTTACCAGCAAACACCACGATGGGTTTGCCCTGTGGCCAAGCGCCCAATCCTGGAACTGGAATGCCTGGGATGTGGGCCCGCACCGGGACCTGGCGGGCGATCTTTCAAAAGCCGTAAAAGATGCCGGCTTACACATGGGCTTTTATTATTCGTTATACGAATGGTATAACCCGCTGTATAAGCAGGATGTAAACAAATATGTAGACCAGCACATGCTGCCGCAGATGAAAGACCTGGTAATGCGCTATCTCCCGGACATTATCTGGCCAGACGGCGAATGGGACCAGTCCGACACGGTTTGGCGCAGCCGCGAGTTTATCGCCTGGCTGTATAACGAATCGCCGGTAAAAAATACTGTTGTAGTGAATGATCGCTGGGGCAGCGGCGCCCGCCATCATGGAGGGTTTAACACTACCGAATATGGAAAAGGAAATGCAAGCTTAAGCAAACCCTGGGAAGAATGCCGAGGAATAGGCGAATCGTTCGGCTTTAACCGCAATGAAAACCTGGAGCAATATCAAACAAGTGAAAGCCTGGTGCACATGTTAATTGATATTGTATCAAGAGGAGGCAACCTGCTGCTGAACATAGGGCCTGCTGCCGATGGAACCATCCCGGTTATTATGCAGCAGCGCTTAAAAGATATGGGCGATTGGCTGAAAGTGAATGGATCCGCTATTTATGGCACTACCGCCTGGAAAGAAGCTCCGCAACAACCCGACAAAGCCATTCACTTTACGAAAAAAGGGAAGACGCTTTATATTATTACCAAAAAATGGATGGATGAGTTGGCTGTTAGTGGAATAAAAAAGGCGACGTCTGTAAAAATGCTGGGCATGCCAGGCAACGCAGGTTTCCGGATAAAAAGCAACGGACTGGTGATAAAAGCGCCGCAGGTTACGCCAGCAAACAATCCCTGTCAGTACGCCTGGGTGTACCAGGTAGAAGGTGTATTTTAAGGTTGTTTTTTTAAACTGTCCCTGATGCATTCAACAGCTTTACTTAGTTTATAATCCTGCCCGCGCCTTATCGCTTCGTCTGTAGGTCCGGCATAGATATCCGGTATTACTCCGGTTCCGTTTTGCAGAAGGTCTTTATTAGCAACAAATCTGAATAAGGGCAGCCTGAAACGGACTTTCGTATTAGGTAAGGTAACGTCCGGTATCAGCCAGGCATTGTCGCCATAGGCTGCGCCCCCGCTGGGCTCTCCCACAATAGTGATATTTTGCTGATGCTGCAGTGCATTTAATACCAGAACGCTGGCCGAATAGGTCAGTCCGCCGGTAAGCAGGTACACACGGCCTGTATAATGATGCTGTTTGCCGGGACTAAAAAAATGTTGCTCATAATACCTGTAATGCCGTTTGCCATCAATATTTTTGGTTACTGATCTTATGAAGAGCTTATTCCAGAAATCATTTTTAATATACCTGCTGTATTTTGATTTTGAGCTGATGGCATAAAGCGAATCGCCTGTTTTATATTTTTTATCAGCAAGATATTTTAACAACGCGGTGGAATTGCTGACACGGCCACCCCCGTTTATTCTTAAATCAATGATCAGGTTCTGTGTGCCGGTTGTTTTTAATTTCCGGAAGGACTGCCGGAAAAATTTTTTAAGTTTTAGCTTCTGCGAGAAACTGTTTAGCTGCATCAGCGCATAATTTTCTGATGTCACTATTTCCAAAGAGCGTTCTTTCTTTAGCTGTGCGCTTCGGGATACTTTTTCCTTTTGCCGCAGAACGCCTTTTGCTGCGTTCGCCATCGTGTCTTTTTTTACGGGTACAGGCCGGAAAACCGATTGATAGCTGTTGCCGGTCGAATCTGTATAGGCGATACTGAACTGCTGCGGCCATCCAAACAGGGTACTATAAAGCGTCCCGAAATAAGAACCGGTGCTGAGCAGTTGATTTTTAGCCACCAGGTTTCCCCCGTCTGCTGAAATGTATAAGTACATAGTATCCAGCAGGTCCCGGATGGATCTGCCGTTTATAGCAATGATTCTGTCGCCCCTGCTTACAGGAGCGTTCCTATATATTGTTGAAACCAATACGGAAGTATCGCCCCATGTTTTTATTGAAAAAGGAAAAGCTCTTTTATTTTGTACCGTATCTGTATATTTTGAATAACCTTTGGATGCTTTCACCGTAGTATGTCCGCATTTGATATAGGCAAGCACACCAGACAGGATCTTTCTGAAATCCGTTTCTGTTAAGCTGTCTTTCAATTGCCGGCGGCCGGTTTCAAAAGCGTTGTCCATAACAGGCCTGGGCGTGTACCAATACAAACCGGGATGCCGCTCTTCTAAGATCTTTCTGAAAAGGTCATAATCCTGCTGTACCTGTTGAAGCCTGTATCGTTTACCAGGGTCAAACGCAGATTTTGTGGTAACGCAGGAGGTGAGGCTATTGGCAATGAATATAACCCATAACAGGCCGCCAATACAGTAGAGCCGGTTCCCATATCCGCCGGAGATTCGCAATGCCGGAGGATTATAAACTGTTATTGATGCCATAAGTAAGACTACTTCAGCGGGTTCCAGCCCTGGGCTGTGATGGCATGTCTTCCGCCGCCTTTAGTAATGATGGTACTGCCTTCTTCTGCCGGGGCCATATAGCCGATAATGCTGATGTTCGCGTTGTCCGCTATTTTTTCATAATCGCTTTGAGATATTGTAAAAAGCAGTTCATAATCTTCGCCGCCGCTGAGCGCGCAGGCTGTAGGATCAATTTCAAATTTAAAAGCGGCCATTCGGGTTTCTTCAGCAACAGGAATTTTATCCTCGTACACCACACAACCCAACTGGCTTTGTTTACAAATATGCAATATTTCTGAGCTTAACCCGTCGCTGATGTCCATCATTGAAGTGGGGTGTATATCTTTCTCTGCGAAAAACTCAATAATGTCTTTCCTGGCTTCCGGCTTCAATAAACGGCCCACCACATAGGTTTCTCCTTCAAGATCGGGTTGTACGCCGGGGCTTTCCAGGAATATTTTCTTTTCCCTTTCCAAAAATAATAAACCAACATAAGCGGCACCAAGGTCGCCGCTAACGCACAGCAGGTCCCCTTTTTGCGCAGTGCTGCGTTTTACAAATGTATCGGGTGCCACTTCGCCAATAGCGGTTACCGATATCACAAATCCTTTCTGCGAAGTAGTGGTATCGCCCCCTACAAGGTCCACGCCGTAATAATTGCAGGCAGCATAAATGCCTTCGTAAAACTCATCCAGCGCCTCCAGGCTGATGCGGTTGCTGATGCCTAAACTTAATACGATCTGTGTAGGAAGGGCATTCATTGCATATATATCGCTCAGGTTCACCACGATGCTCTTATAACCCAAATGTTTAAGCGGGGTGTACATTAAATCGAAATGCACGCCTTCAAGCAGCAGGTCGGTTGTTATTACCGTTTGTTTGCCAAAATGATCTATTACAGCCGCATCATCCCCTACACCCAGCAGGGAAGAGGCGTTTTGCAATTCTATATTTTTAGTAAGATGGTCGATCAGGCCAAATTCTCCCAAATCGGAAATTTCTGTACGTTCTTTGCTCATATTTTTATTGCTAAAAGCTAAATGCGTAAGGCCAAAGGCATCAAGCCTTCAGCGTTAAGCTTTTGCCTGTTTATCATTAATAATCTTCAGCATCTGCTCATGTATGAACCCGTTGGTTGCTAAAATACGGTGCTGGTACGGACTGTAGGGTTTGCCTTCAAAATCGGTTACTTTACCACCGGCCTCTTCAACAATCAGGAATCCTGCTGCGCTGTCCCAGGGCTGCAATTTGTGTTCGTAAAATCCGTCTAATCTTCCCGCCGCAACCCAGCAAAGATCAATAGCTGCCGCGCCCAGCCTGCGTACCGGTACGCCCTCTGTTATAAACCGCTCAAACACCTGTAATGGGCCATTTTCTTCCCGGATATAAGTATAGGGAAAGCCCGTTACCAGGCAGCTTTTCATGGCATCGGTTTCGCTGCTTACTTTAATGATTTTGTCATTAAATGTAGCTCCGCCTCCTTTCTCCGCAAAAAACAGCTCGTTCATGTGGGGGTTATACACCATACCCATGATCATTTCCCCGTTTTTTTCAATGCCGATGGAAATGCAATTAATGGGGATACCATGCGCAAAATTAATCGTACCATCGATGGGGTCGATAATCCATTTGTATTCCGAATCCTGTGGCAGGTCGCCGCTTTCTTCGGTAAGAATATGATGACCGGGGTAAGCCTTTTGGATCACATCTATAATCGCTTTTTCCGAGGCTTCATCGGCTGCGGTTACCAGGTTATTACGCCCTTCTTTATATTTTATTTCAAAGGTCTGGTTGAAATACTTCACTACTTCTGCTGCGCCAGCCATTATGGCTTCGTGTAATACGGTTTTTAACATGCGGCAAAGATAATAAAGCAGATTTGTTACGCCGGGGATTGCTTTTTCTAAAATACGGGAAAAATCCCTTTTGCAGGGCCTGCAATATCCTGTTGCTTTGATCTTGTTTAAAAGCCCTTTAAATTCACATTAATGGCAACTACAATGATTAATTTCCTGACTAATGAACGGGTACCCCGGCATTTGCAACTCGCCATTGAGAAAATAAAACGGGATACAAGCGAGGGACCTCTTTTTTTATACCGGAATCGGAAGGCATTTGTTAAACGGGTGTTTAAAAGAGCGTCAAAAAAACTGCTCGCAGAGTGCCTGCTTTTGGATGATGCACCCGGTGAAATATCCGGATCTCCGGCTCGGAGTTAATACCGCTCTTTAGCATTAACGCTGCATACAAGGTGTTTTAAATCTTCCAGGACACTGCTTTTTGAAATAAAGGCCTATTATAATTTTAGCTGACCTTACTGAACCGCGCAGCACTATATGCTGTTTTGGGGATAATTTCTGATCGGGAATGATTTGCTGCTTTCGGATAAAACGGCTGTTCCGGAACATATTCTTTCTCTGCAAAAAATTAAAACACTTTCTTTTAATTTTACCAGTTCAGCATGCAACTCTCTGTTATAATAGTAAATTACAATGTAAAATTCTTTTTAGAAAAATGCCTGCGCTCCGTACAGTTGGCGCTTAATGAAATAACGGGAGAAGTACTTGTTGTTGACAATCATTCTTCCGATGGAAGCCTTTCCTATCTGCAGCCGCTTTTTCCCTGCGTAAGATTTATTGCAAACAGGGAGAATGTTGGTTTTGGAAAGGCCTGTAACCAGGGCCTGGCGCTGGCATCTGGCAAATACATTCTTTTTTTAAACCCCGATACGATTGTTCGGCCTGACAGCTTTAGGGTGTGTTTACAAAAGTTTGAAGAGGATGAAAAAGCTGGCGCTGTGGGTGTAAAAATGGTCGATGGAAATGGGGTCTTTTTAAAAGAAAGTAAACGCGCCCTGCCCGGCCCTGCGTCATCCTTATACAAATTGTTCGGGTTATCAGCACTTTTTCCGGGATCAAAGCGGTTTTCAAAATACAACCTTGGTTATTTAGATGAAAACCGGGATCATGAAGTGGATGTGCTTTGCGGCGCGTTTATGATGATCAGGAAAACCATTCTGAATAAAACCGGAGGGTTTGACGAAGCCTTTTTTATGTATGGAGAAGATATTGATCTTAGCTACCGTATTCAAAAGGCCGGCTTTAAAAATTATTACCTGGCAAAAACAGAAATTATACATTTTAAGGGCGAAAGCACCGATAAAAAAAGTTTTAAGTATATAAAAATGTTTTACGGAGCGATGGCTATTTTTGTAAATAAACATTACCGGGGGCCCAAAAAGTTTTTTTTAAAGCGATTGATTTATTTAGGCATTGGCATAAGCGCCTCAATAGGAACTGTGCAGCAGCTGCTTAAAAAGAAATAATGTTTTCAAGGGGTGTAAAATTCTTAATCTTTGGTATCTTCGCTTTTTCTGACAAAACCGGTATTTTGTTTTAGGTCGGAATCCACTAACTAACACTCATTTTTTACAAAGTCGTATATTGCAACTTTTCGCCGGACCGGTAATGGTAATTTATGGCTACAATTATTGATATTAAAATACCAAAAGCGATTGCGAGGGCTCTTGGCCTTTCGAAATCGAGCGTCCGAAAGCAGCAGCAAAAAATACTAAAAAAGCTGCTGAAAAAGGCAAGGTTTACCGAATTTGGCCAAAAGTATCATTTTGATAAGATTTTGTTAGGGAAAAACGTTGAAAAAGAATTTCAGCAATCGGTTCCAATTTTCGATTATAATAAAATTTACAACGAGTGGTGGAAAAAAACGCTTGACGGGGTTCCGGATGTAACCTGGCCTGGCAAAATTGAATATTATGCATTAAGTTCAGGCACCTCGGAATCTGCAAGTAAATATATACCCATTACCAAAGACCTCCTGCGCAGCAATACCATAAATTATATAAAACAACTGATCAGCGTTTTTACCTATCAGGAGGCCAATAAAAAAGCATTAAGGAAAAGCTTTCTCATAATTGGCGGCACTACTAACCTGCAAAAAGGAGAAGCGGGCTGGTATGCAGGCGACTTAAGTGGTATTTTAGCAAAAAAACGTCCGTTTTGGTTTCAGACATTTTATAAGCCAGGCGGCAGAATTGCGGCGCTAAAGGATTGGAACGCGAAGCTGAAAGAGATTGTAGAGCATGCCCGGGAATGGGATATTGGTTATATTGTGGGGGTACCGGCCTGGTGCCAGATGTGTATGGAAATGGTGATTGAAAAATATCAGCTTAACAATATACACGATATATGGCCCAACTTTGGGGTTTTTGTGCATGGGGGCGTATCTTTTCAGCCCTATAAAAAATCTTTTGAAAAGCTGCTGGGCAAACCGATCGTGTATATCGAAAATTACCTGTCGAGCGAAGGCTTTATTGGTTATAAGATGAAAGAGCATGCTTTGGGTATGCAACTGATTAGTAACAATAACATTTTTTTTGAGTTTGTTCCGTTCGATGGAAATAATTTCGACTCCGAAGGAAATATTTTACCCCATGCCCGGTCTTTACTGATTGATGAGGTTGAATACGGGAAAGATTATGCCTTACTATTAAATACCAATGCCGGCGCCTGGCGTTATTTAATAGGAGATACGATCCGTTTTTTAAATACTGAAAAGTGCGAAGTGATTATCACCGGCCGAACCAAACATTTTTTAAGCCTGGTTGGCGAACATTTAAGTGTTGAAAATATGAATTGCGCTATTGAAGAGGCGAATAATCATTTTAACATCAGTATTCCAGAATACACGGTTACCGGATTTCCGTATAAAAATTATTTTGCACATAAATGGTATATTGTAACTAATGATGAAGTAGACGCACAGGAATTACTGGCGTTTATTGATAATAAACTTAAAGAAATCAATGATGATTATGCAACAGAAAGAACCAGTGCTTTAACGGATGTATTTATAGAAATATTACCAGAAGAAAAATTCTTAAAATTTATGGAATTAAGAGGAAAGCTTGGCAGCCAGAATAAATTTCCGCGTGTAATGAAAGGAAATATGCTTGAAAGCTGGGACAAGTTTCTGGCAACGGGAGAAATTTAATGTTACACATAAGAAAACTTCATTAATCTTGCCAGGTTTATGATTGAAGCCTTATTAAAAGGATTGACACTTGGTTTATTGTTAAGCATAGCCGTTGGGCCTGTTTTATTTTCTATTATTAAACACAGTATCAATGTAGGGCATAAGGGCGGTCTGGCTTTTGTTGCCGGTGTTTCTGCCAGCGATTTTACTATAGCTTTTGTGAGCAATGCTTTTTCGGCTTTGTTTGAAGTAATCAGTGAGTACAAACAGGTAATCGGTATCGTAGGCAGCGCTTTCTTAATGGCGATCGGTGTTTACTTTTTGTTTTTTAAAAAAGTTAAAATAAATGAACAGGGTAAAGTGATGCAGGCCAACTTCCGGAAAAGAGATTATGCTACCATGTTTATTTCAGGCTATCTGATGAATACGCTAAACCCATCTGTTTTCCTGTTCTGGCTCACCGCATCCACCTCGTTTATCAATCATACCATAAAAGAAAGGATTGTCATTTTTTTAAGCTGCCTGCTATTGGTATTAAGTGCCGATATCGCTAAAGTGATGCTGGCCGGTAAAATACGCAACCGCCTCACCCCGCACAATATTCAGCTAATCAACCGTATTAATGGTATTATACTGATAGGTTTTTCCATCGCACTGATCATTGGTCTGATGTTTTACAACAGGCATCAGGGATAGCGGGGCCACAGGCTTCAGCTTCTATATATTCTTTAAGTTTTTCATTCTTTAAACCTTTCAACTTTTATATATATTGCACTTGGCATGAAAGCGCTTAAACGAATATGGAAAGGGTTCAAAAGGATATTTATATTCCTGTTTGTTGCACAGTTGATTTATATCATCGTTTTAAAATGGGTAAATCCTCCTATAACTGTTACGCAAGTCGTTAGCCTTATTGAAGGAAACGGGCTGCACAAGCAGTATGTTGGAGGGAATGCTATTTCTTCAAACGTCAGGCTGGCTGTAATTGCCTCTGAAGATCAGCTTTTCCCCGACCATAGCGGGTTTGACTGGAAGAGCATACGCAAAGCGATGGAATATAACCAGCGCAAACCCGGGCGCGTTCGGGGCGCCAGTACCATTAGCCAGCAAACGGCCAAGAATGTTTTTTTATGGCAGGGCCGCAGCTGGATAAGAAAAGGGCTGGAAACCTACTTTACTTTTATGATCGAAAAAATATGGGGGAAAAAAAGGATCCTGGAAGTTTACCTCAACGTTGCAGAAATGGGCAAAGGAATTTTTGGAGTTGAAAAAGCGGCGCAAACTTATTTTAATAAACCGGCTAAAAATTTGTCGCAATTTGAAGCGGCGGCCCTCGCGGCGGCACTGCCCAATCCCGTTAAATATACCGTAAGGCCTATGAGCCCGTATGTGTCGGCCCGCAGCAAAAAGATCATGCAGCAGATGAATTTTTTAAAACCCGACAGGGATATACAGGCTGTAATAGAATAATATTACTTCTGTATTATTGAATTGACTGCTGTTACAGCGCAGTTTAACCTTTCTGCATGATTGCCTTTTATTTCCACCCACTGAGTATGTTGATTAACCAGGATATCTTTATAAATTTTGAAAAGTGTTTCTCTTGTCTCCAGGTCGGGGTATTCTCTCAATTCATCCTTTACCCAGGGAAGGTCGGTATTACAAAGCAGATACAGATCATATTTACGTGTTGCAATTTCATTAAGAATAAACTGGTGGCATTTACCAAACACAAATTCGCACCATACTTTCATTACATACATGTCGGTATCGATGAAAAGGATGTCGGATGTCGGATGTCGGATGTCGGGGTCCAAACTTCGGACTCCGGACTTCGGACTTCCAACTTCTCTCACATATTCCTCTTCCTGCCTTAGCTGCCCTTTAGCAATTACTGCCAGGTCGTCAAACGAATAATTGGTTCCATGTTTCAATAAATATTCCCTCGCATATTCGGGGCACCATAGTGTGTTGAAGTGCGCTGCCAGCTGTTCACAAAGCGTACTTTTACCCGTACTTTCAGGTCCTATAATCACTATCTTTTTAAGCATGTATTTTTTTGTTTGATAAAGCTTTCTTTCTCCATTCCAGTAATCCTCCAACAGCCAGTATCAGCAAAACAAAATAGTAAACGCTTGTGAACACCAATCCTTTTACAAAATATAACGGGATGCCACAAATGTTAGTCATTAGCCACCAGTGCCAGCTTTCTACTTTCTTTTTTGCCATCAGCCACATTCCTGTAAAAGCGCTTGCAGAAGCTAATGCATCGGCCCAGGGAATGGCCCCCGGTGCAAAATTTTTCTTCAGATAGCTCAATGCAAAAAAGATGCTTATGTAAAAAAATGAAAAGAATATCAGTTGTTGATGCCATTCTTTACTATTGGAAAACCTGATGTGCACGATGTTTTGCTGCTGTGCATCTTTTTTTGTCCATAAATACCAGCCATAGATGTTCATAATGGTATAGTAAAAATTTACCGAGGCTTCACCCAGCAAATGATATTTAAAACTCAGCCAGATGTAAATAACAGTATTGAGCAGGCCGGTTGGATATACAAGTATATGCTCTTTTTTACTGTACCAAACACTGGCAATCCCTGCAAACACTGCAATGTATTCGGGGAGGGTTGTGGCTTTCAGACCCATTACGAACTGCTCGAAAATTTGCTGTATGGACAATGGTCGGTTTTAAATCAAAAATAGGGAATAATGAATGCAAACAAAAAGCCGTGTAGATCATTACACGACTTTCCGATTTTATTTTCCCGGTGCTTTTTATGGAACCCGGTCAATATATTTATTCGGCTTCTGCCACTACTTCTTTTACTTCAGGTATCATGCGTTTCATCATCCCTTCAATTCCGGCTTTCAAAGTGATCATAGATGACGGACAACCGCTGCAGCTTCCCTGCATCATCAGGTTCACCACTCCGTCGTTATAGCTTTTAAACTGTATGGCACCGCCGTCCATTTCCACGGCGGGTTTTACATAATTTTCCAAAAGCTCCTTAATGCGTTTTACCACATCGTCATCATCCGCCAGCACCTCGTTGCTGCTTTCCTTCTTAACTTCAACAATTTCATCCTCGTTAATCACCGGCTTGCCTTCTTCCAGGTAATCTTTTAAAAACTGACGGATAGACGGCGTTACATCCATCCATTCTGCATCGGCGGTTTTGGTAAGCGTAACAAAATTACTCGCGATAAAAACGGCTTTAATAAACGGAAAGCCAAACAATTCTGTCGCTAATGGCGAAGGTTTGGCGCTTTCTGCATCAGGAAAATCGATACTTTTGCCGGGGTATAAAAGCTTGTTTGCCACAAACTTCATCGTTTCCGGGTTGGGCGTCATTTCTGTATATATGCTGATTACGGGATTACCTGTTTTGATCATAATTGAAAAAATTAGTATGCAAAGATAACAAAATCTTCGGGTAAAGGTTGGGTATTTTCAATGGGAAAGGATGTTCGATATGTTGGTTTCTTTATCTATTGTTGTTATAAGCACATTTTCTAATTTATTCAAAGTTTATCCTGCGAAAATTCTTTTCCTGTATTGTATCTTTGAAAGAATATGCGTAAAATTTACTACCTCGCCACCTGCAGCACCTGTGCCGACATTATGAAGGATGCGAAGATTAGCGAAAAAACCGGTTTTGAATTACAGGATATTCGTACGCAAAAAATCACACCCGCACAGTTAGATGAAATGCAAAAGCTGGCCGGCAGCTATGAAGCTCTTTTCAGCCGCCGTGCGTTAAAGTATAAAGAGCTGGGATTAAAAGAAAAAAGTCTTTCTGAGCAGGACTATAAGCGTTATATTTTAGAGTATGATACCTTTCTGAAAAGACCTGTTGTAATCGTCCATAACAGCATCTTTATCGGCAGCGAAAAGAAAACTGTAGAAGCGCTGAAAAAAGCCCTGCAATGAAACTTTACCAGTCAATTTGATTTCTGAATTCAAAAGGTGTTTGCCCGGTTGCTATTTTAAAGACTAAACGGATATTTTTACTTTTTGCCTTGAGTACTTTCTGTACTGCCCTTTCCTTCAATGATCGTTGCCAGCACGGGATCCGTTTTCTTTTCTTTTTGTAATACCCGCCAGGCCAGCACAATGCTTATGAGCATAAATACGGCAGCTAATAAGAATGCAATACCCGGAAAGTGTACCCGTGTTTGAGGCGAGGTAAAGTAATAGAAAAGGTAGTTCATTAATAAAGGACCAATAATCGTTGTAATGCTCATAAGGCTGGTTAGTGCTCCCTGTAATGCGCCCTGTTCATTTGCAGGTACATGGCCTGCAAGAATAGCCTGTAAGGCAGGACTGCAAATGCCTCCTAAACAATAGGGAATCAAAAAGGCGAACATCATCCAGCTTTGAGTTGCAAATGCAAAAAGGACCAGGCCTAAGGTATACAGTCCCAGGCCGAGGTAAACACTTTTTTCATTTCCCAGTTTAGGATTCACCACTCTTGTTAGTCCGGCCTGTACAGAGCCCACCAGCAGCCCCACTACGGCAAGTGAAATGCCCACCATTTTTTCGTTCCAGTTGAACCGGTACATAGTGAAAAAATTCCAGTTGCTCTGAACGGCCTGTGCTGCAAGGTAAATAAGAAAGAAACATACCGCCAGGCCGGAAATGGCCGGATATTTTTTTAAGAACACAAGGGCACCTACAGGATTTGCCCTGGCCCAGCTAAATGGTTTACGATGCTCCCTGCTTAAAGATTCTGGTAATATAAAATAGCCGTAAAGACAATTTAAAAAGCATAGAATTGATGCGGCGTAAAATGGCGCTCTGATGCCCAGCCCGGCCAATAAGCCTCCAAGTGCAGGCCCGATAATAAAACCAATGCCAAATGCTGCACCGATCAGTCCGAAATTTTTAGCCCGTGTTTCAGGCGTGCTTACATCTGCAATATAAGCTGATGCAGTTGTAAAGCTGGCGCCGGTAAATCCTGCAATAATGCGCCCCAGAAATAACCAGCTATAAGTAGGCGCAACCGCCTGAATAATATAATCAATGCCGAAACCAAAAAGCGAAAGCAGCAACACCGGGCGCCTTCCGTAACGGTCGCTCAGGTTGCCGACCATAGGTGCAAATAAAAATTGTGTACCTGCAAAGGCAAATAGCAGCAACGATCCGTAAGTGCTGGCTTCATTAATCGGAATGTGCTTTAATTGCGAAATCAGCTCGGGCATTACCGGGATAATAAGCCCCCAGCCCATTACATCAATTAACAGGGTAACGAATATGAAACCGATTGCCGCATTATTTGAACTGCTCATCTCTCAAAAATCTGGTCTGCAAAGATGGGGAAAAGTAGGGAAGATGAGATGTTGGAGATTAGATATTAGTATTTAGACAGCTTGAAGGTGGTTGAACGATTGTATAATAATTAAAAAAACGCCCTACTTCAACTCTTCAAACACGCCCGTCTGTTTGTTTTTACGTACATTGTCCCAGTTAAAGTAACGCCCGTTCATTGCCACGTACACGCCATGCAGAAGCGTTTGCGCAAATGCAAGGGCGCTGCCTAAATTAAACAGGCCATCGGAGCTGCCGAATTTGATAGGGATCATTGCTCCGGTAATAACGATGGTTTTATTTTTTACCCTGGCTGCCAAAACCTTCGCTGTTTTATCCATTGTGTCTGTTCCATGGGTAATGACGATCTGCTCCTCTTCACACTGCTCGCACTGGTAAGCGATCAGTTCCCGGTCTTCAGCTGTCATTTCAAGGCTGTCGATCATCATCAGGGTGCGTATTTCGACAGGAACCAGGTTCCGTCCCTTTTCAAGCAGTTCCTGCATGTGGGTATCTTTAAAATATAACTGCCCGTTAAGCATATTATATTCTTTATCAAATGTTCCGCCGGTAATAAAAATTCTTATTGCCATCAAGCTTATGATTTTGGCTTCAAAAATAATGAAAGTTTGAACGGGCGCTAAGGTAAGGCGTAAGGCATAAAGCATTTACTCCTCTTTACTTCTGAGCCGCGCTTCTTCAAGATCGAGCTCCCGCTCTTTTTCCCGGATTAGTTGTTCATCAAATTCTTTACGTTGCAGGTACTGAACCAGTTGTTCGCGTTTTACGGCGATCAGCTCGAGCAACATTTCCTTTAACCGGGGAGTTGCTTTCTTTACCGGCTTACTGCCGGGATTATTATGGGCTTCTATTTTCTGCATACTGATCGTTATCGCTCTTTCGTAACGATTGCGCACTGCTTTAAAGTGTTCATCATTTTCAACATCTGATGAAAAATGATGATCAATATATGCCAGGGATGCTTTTGCCAGCTTTAGCTTTATCAGCTGTCCGTTTAATATTTTTTCGTTTTCAAGCCGGTCTTCAATCTTTAAAAGTTTTATGAGTGGAGAAATGGTAAGGCCCGGCAAAACAAGGGTAATCAGGATCACCACAAAAGTAATGAAGAGGATTAAAAAACGATAAGGAAACATGGTTTTATCTTCCATGAAAAAAGGGATAGATAATGCAGCAGCTAAAGATACAACGCCCCGCATGCCGCACCACGATATGAGAAAGGCTTCTTTATTGGTTAACAAATATTCTTTTTGCTGCTGCCCCTTTTTTAAGAACGAACGGAATAAATTAATGCTGTAAACCCATATCACTCTGATCGCAATTACGGCGATGGCGATCACTACTCCATAGAACAGCGCATCCTTAATGGTATTGTTTGTAAAATTTTTTGCAAGATAGGGCAACTGCAGCCCGATCAGTATAAAAATAAAGCCATTAAGCAGAAAAGTAAGTGTATCCCAAACGCCGCTTATATTCAGGCGAGACTCATAGGTGAAAATGTGATGAGAATGATAGCTGATCAGTAGTCCTCCGGATACCACTGCAAGCGCGCCGGAAACATGAAAATGCTCTGCTACCAGATAAATAACAAAGGGCGATATAAGTGTTAACGCCGTGTCAATGGCGGTGGTAGTGGGAAAATATTTATGGATAATGATAATAAGACCGCCTAAAGCAAGGCCTATTAATGTTCCTGCAATGGCAATGATAAAAAAACTTTGGGTGGCCTCCCAGAAATTGAACTGACCGGTAGTGACAGCAAGCAGGGCAAACCGGAATACAATGAGGCTGGATGCGTCGTTAACGAGGCTTTCCCCTTCAAGTAAGGTAACAATATTCCGGGGAACTTTTAGCTTCCTTAAAACCGAAGTGGCCGCTACGGCATCCGGAGGAGAAATGATGCCTCCCAGCACAAAACCAAGCGCAAGCGTAAATCCCGGGATGAGGGCGTGCGATAGAAATGCGATAATGGTTGAAGTAAAGAAAACCAGCCCGATACCAAACCGGGCAATGGGCCTCCTGAGTTTCCAGAAATCGGCCCAGGCAATCTGCCAGGATGCCCCGAAAAGCACCGGTGGAAGAAAAATGTAAAAAACAATATCCGGGTTTATTCTTAAATCAGGGATGCCGGGAAAAAAGCTGATGAGCAACCCGCCAATTACCAAAAAAATAGGATAGGCAATTTTTAATTTATTGCCCAGCATTGTAAGCAGTGTGATAATAAACAAAAGTGAAATTACCAATAGCAGGCTTTTCTCTAACATGCCCTAATTTAGGAAAAAAGCGTTAAAAAAAGCATCCCGATATTACCGGCAGCTAATTATGCCTCAATATTTCCGTCTTTGCCCTGTGGCCTGATGATCATGCGGAAAGACTGATCTTTACTAAAATAAGCAATTACCCAGTTCCTCAAAGTTCTTAACCTGTTCTTATTGGTAAGCAGCGACATTACGTGGATAAACAGCCAAATTGCCCAGGCTATAAAACCGGCAAAATGAAGTTTGGGTTTTGGAATATCGGCTACCGCTTTATTGCGCCCTATGATGGCCATCGATCCTTTATCGTGGTAAGCAAAAGGTTGCGGGTTATGGTTATTGGCAAGGTTCTTTGCCAATTGCTTTCCCTGTTGTATGGCCACCTGGGCTACCTGCGGATGGCCTTTGGGAAAGGCGGCATCGGTAGTTTGAAAGCAGGTATCGCCAATAGCGTAAATGTTTTCTGTGTCCTGAACCTTATTGTAAGCATCCACTAATATGCGCTTGCCCGGTCCGAAGCACGCTGCCGGCAGCCCTTCAAAAGGAATGGCGGAAACACCTGCGGCCCAGATCACGTTTTTGGTTTTGATAGGATCGCCGGATACGAAGGATACTGTTTCCCCATCAAAATCTTTTACACGGGTATTTAAAAGAATTTTTACACCCAGCTTTTCCAGCGACTCTTTTGAGTAATGTTGCGATTTTACAGACATGGGACCCAGCACTGCATCGCCGCCATCCACCAGTATAATTTCACTGAAACCCTTGCCCAGCTCCGGGTAATCTTTGCGGATAATGCTCTGGCGCATTTCGGCGAACATGCCGGATACTTCCACTCCGGTAGGACCGGCACCGGCAATTACAATAGTAAGTAACTTTCTTTTAAGCTCATGATCGCTGGTGCGCGATGCTTCTTCCAGCCGGTTTAATAAGATATTACGCATAGCCAGCGCATCACTTAATGTTTTCATAGGAATGGCGTGGCGGATAACGTTCTCCATACCGAAAAAATTGGTTGCCGCGCCGGTAGCTATTACCAGTATATCGTAATTCAAATCCCCGTTGTCGAGAATAATTTTATTTTCGGCCGGAATAATTTTTTTTAACCTGCCCAGCCTGAAATGCACATTCTGCCTGTTTCTTAAAAATTTTCTGAAGGGGTAGCTGATACTCGATGGCTCAAGGAAGCCGGTGGCTACCTGGTACAATAACGGAGGAAAAAAGTTGTAATTATTCAGATCAACAAGGGTTATATCAAACTCCTGATGCTTTGATAATCGTTTAATAAAATTGATACCGGCAAAGCCGCCGCCGATAATTACTACCCTTTTTGCCTGTTTGTTTATGATGTTCATTTCCTAAAATTTGCATTAAATATTTTTTGCAACCCGGGATAATAATTTTGTTAAAGATTAATAGTTCACTACCTGTTCTTCGATTGTTTCCGGTATCTGGCGCCATTGGTACAATTGATTACGGAGCTGGGGTTCGAAGCCGGCTTCCTGTATTGCATTCTGAATGGATTTATATGTAAAGCGGTGAGGGGCACCCGCGGCGCTTACCACATTTTCTTCAATCATAATGCTGCCGAAGTCGTTGGCGCCTGCATGCAGACAAAGCTGCGCGGTTGCTTTACCTACGGTGAGCCAGCTGGCCTGTATATTTTTTATATTGGGCAACATGATGCGGCTTAATGCCACCATTCTGATATACTCTTCTGCTGTAGTCAGATTGTGCACGCCGCGAATACGCGTAAGCAACGTATCCACGTCCTGGAAGGTCCAGGCGATAAAAGCCAGGAATCCGTTAGCGCTTCCGGGTTTACGGCTTTGCACTTCGCGTATTTTTACCAGGTGCTCAAAACGTTCTTCAATGGTTTCCACATGCCCAAACATCATCGTTGCGGAAGTGGTTATATCCAGCTTGTGCGCTTCGTGCATAATGTCAAGCCACTCCTGTGCGCCGCATTTGCCTTTGCTGATGAGCCTGCGCACCCGGTCGATCAGGATTTCGGCGCCTGCTCCCGGAAGGGAATCCATACCCGCCTCTTTCAGGGCTTTAAGCACTTCGTGGTGCGTACTTTTTTCCAGCTTGGTGATATGTGCCACTTCGGGTGGGCCCAGTGCGTGCAGGCGTATATCCGGAAATTCGGTTTTTATTGCCTTAAAAGTATCCACATAAAACTGCAGACCCAGCCCGGGGTGATGGCCGCCCTGTAACAGCAACTGATCGCCACCGTATTTTATCGTCTCTTCAATTTTTTTACGATAGGTAGGCATATCCGTTATATACGCCTCCGGATGACCGGGAATGCGGAAAAAATTACAGAACTTGCAATTGGCAATACACACATTGGTTGTATTTACATTCCGGTCTATCTGCCAGGTTACTTTGCCATGAGGCACCTGTTTTTTACGCAGCTCATCAGCAATAAACATTAACTCACTTAATGGTGCATGATGATACAGGTAAACGCCTTCCGCAACACTTAAAAATTCAAAAGCTGCCGCTTTTTTATAAAGTTCACTTAAATCCATTGTGGGTAAGAAATTATTGGCGAAGGTACGAAAAGGGCGCTATAAGCACAATTGAGCAGCTGCCGGTATTACCGTTCATCTCAAAACCGGGATTGCTTTTTTTAATTGAGTAACTTTATAGAACTGTTGCCATAAATGAAAACGATATTTACAAGCCTGGTTATTTTGCTTTTGGGGGTAAAAGTGGTTGCGCAGGAGGAATTTATAGATCCTCCCAGCCGGGAATTAACCACCATTCCGTTTACGCAATATACCGGCGGCGTAATTGTATTTAAGGCGCTGCTTGATAATTTTGCCGATTCGCTGACTTTTATTTTAGACAGCGGCAGCGGCGGTATATCGCTCGACTCGACTACCATTACTAAACTGGGTTTAAACTCCCCGGCTCCCGAGCGCCTGATTCGCGGGGTAGGCGGCACCAGAAAAGTGGGGTTTTTAAAAAACAGGAAACTCACCATTAACAACCTGGTTGTTGACAGCCTGAACTTTCATATTATTGATTATGATGTGCTTTCGGCCTTGTATGGCGAAAAGATCGACGGTATTGCCGGATACTCGCTGTTGAGCCGTTATATCCTTAAAATAGATTATGAAAAGAAAGAGATCGCGTTTTGGTCGAACGGCACCATAAAATATCCCAGGGGAGGCTATTTAATGGCCCCCCGGATAAATGGCCTGCCTTTTTTACCTTCAAGAATAAAAGATGAAAAAAAGAAGCCGTTCAACTACCTGTTTGATATTGGCGCCGGGCTTACCGTGCTTTTTTCTGAGGATTATGTTAACGACAGTCTTTTCTTAAAAAAGAAAAGAAAAAAATATTTAAAGCAGGGCGAAGGCCTGGGCGGCAAGGTGGCTATGTACCTCACGGTGATGAAAGAACTCAAAATAGGTCCCTACCGTTTTAGAAATGTACCGGTAAATATTTTTAATGATGAGTATAATGTAACTTCGTATCCGTTGCTGGGCGGGCTTATTGGTAACGATATCTTTCGCAGGTTCAACTGCATCCTTAATTACAATAAACGACAGATATATATTGTACCCAACAGGTTCTTTAGAGATCCGTTCGATTACGCCTATTCGGGTGTGGAACTGTATATGATTGACCAGAAAGCTGTAATTGGCGATATTCCTGTTGGTTCCCCGGCGGATAAGGCCGGCTTAAAGGCCGGCGATGAGGTGCTGGCGGTTAATAATAAATTCGGAATGACCCTGAACGACCTGAAGCTGGCGCTGCAATCAACCTATGGAACAGTAAGGATTATTGTAAGAAGGAATGAAGCGCTGTTAGATAAAAAGATGAGCGTTATAAATATACTTACAGGCAAGGCGCTTAGCAACCAAACCCTGCCCAATACCTTCAGGGATGCTATACGTATAAGAACCTCTTTGCCCAACCCGTTTGAAAAGGAACCATAGCCCGGGCAACAAAATTCGTTTATTGTAACTTTAAATCCCCTTACTTTCGCGGTATGGTTCAGTTTGAAAAATTTGTTTTGAATAATGGCCTGCGGGTAATTGTACACCGGGATCCCTCTACGCCCATGGCGATCATGAATGTTTTATATGATGTAGGCGCGCGCGACGAAAACCCGCAGCAGACAGGATTTGCCCATCTTTTTGAACACCTGATGTTTGGAGGGTCTGTAAATATTGAAGAGTACGATGAGCCGTTGCAAATGGCGGGTGGCGAAAATAATGCCTATACCACTAATGATCTTACGGATTATTATATACAACTGCCCGCTGAAAATCTTGAAACTGCTTTTTGGCTCGAAAGTGACCGGATGTTATCCCTTGCCTTCAGCGAAAAAAGCCTGGAAGTACAACGTAAGGTGGTTTGTGAAGAGTTTAAGGAACACTATATCGACAAACCGTATGGCGACGCCTGGTTCAAAATGCGGGAGCTGGCATACCAGCACCATCCTTACAGATGGATGACGATCGGCAAAGAGCTTTCTCATATAGAAAATGCCAAACTGGATGATGTTAAGAACTTCTTTTTTAAACACTATCGTCCCAACAACGCCATACTGGTAGTGGCAGGAAATGTAGAGACCACACAGGTGAAAGCGCTTGCAGAAAAATGGTTTGGCAATATTGAGACCGGAGAACAGTACATCCGCGCATTGCCCGGTGAACCGCTGCAGACACAGGCAAGAAGACTGGAGGTGAAGGCAGATGTACCCCTAGATGCCTTTTATAAATGCTGGCACATTGAAGGACGTGCCAGTAAAGAATACTACGCCGATGATCTGATCACCGATATTTTGGGCGGCGGCGAATCTTCGCGCCTCTACCAGAAGCTGGTAAAAGAGCTTCAGCTGTTTGTGAATATTCAGTGTTATCATTTTGGCAGTCTGGATCCCGGCCTGATTACCATTGAAGGTAAATTAGTAAAAGGAGTTGATGTAAATGCTGCAGAAGCTGCCGTAGAAGCGGTTTTAGCTGATCTGAAAGAAAATCCTGTTACGGAAGAGGAACTTCAAAAAGTAAAAAACAAAACCGAAAGTATGATGGCCTTTGAAGATATGAGTGTGCTCAACCGTGCTACCAGCCTGGCGTTTTATGAACTTTTGGGAGATGCCGGCATGATGAATACCGAATTACAAAAATATGAGGAAGTAACGAGCACGGATATAACAGAAACTGCCCGGAAGATTTTTTCAGAAACCAACAGCAGCACGCTTTATTACCTGGCGAAGAACTAAGCGCTTAAATTTTTTAGAGTATACAACCTCACAGCTTTAATGTTTGTGAGGACTACTTTTCTGTAATGAACTGATAGGTATTCCCAATCGGGATTTCGGTAAACCCGATAAATACCGCCTGCCTGTTATATTTATCAACCCTATTATTGGCTACTATATAGCTGCGGTGCACTCGGGTAAACAATCCCCCGGGAAGCTGTAGTTCTATATCGCCAATAGTGGCGCGCGTCAGTATTTTCCGGTTGTTTCTTAAAAAGAAATTAAGATAGTTGCCGGCGGCTTCAATATAGAGGACATCATCAAAGAAAACTTTTACCTGCTCATAACCGTCTTTCAGGAAAATAAAATCTGCATGCCGGGCAGTGCCTGTTTTTAGAGCCAGCAGCTCATTTGCCCTGGTACAGGTCTTTAAGAACCGGGACAACGAAAAGGGCTTTAGCAAATAATCCACCGCATCCACTTCAAATCCTTCCACAGCATGCTCACTGTAAGCCGTTGTAAAAATAACCAGGGGCGGATTTGGTAGTGTTTTAAAAAACTCAATGCCGCTGATATCGGGCATCTTTATATCCAAAAAAAGAAGGTCTGTTTTGTTTTTCTGCAAATAAGCGATAGCGTCAAAAGCATTGGTAAAGACTGCCGTTAGCTCCACAAAAGGAACTTTGGAAGCGTGCTTTTTTATTACCTCCAGCGCGATGGGCTCATCATCTATGGCTATGGCCGTCACATTCCTGTTTTGATATTAAAGATAGGATTTAACTTTTTGTTTTTACAGGTACCCAGTTATTACTTTCTTTTATAAAAGATTTTTTACCTGAAATATTTCCGTTTGCATCATAGTATAGGCTGTCCATGGTTTCAGATATACTGCCATCGTTTTCATTTTTGGTAAAGACGGAAACGGGTAGCTGATCCTGTTTTCTGAGTTTTTTGATGATGGTAAACCGCTTTTTATTCCCGTTTATGTTTTCGTAGCGGGTTTCTTTTTTGACAATGAACTGTTCGCCGCCCAGGTTACAGGAGGACAACAGGTATAATAAACTGACAATAATAAAAGTTTTCATCTGTTTGTTTTTTATAAACTATAAATTAATAGTAAGGTGTATAAAGAATTCTTTAGCGCTTTCCCTGATGATCAGTTCGTGCCTCTTGGGATAAAGCAACGCCAGCCTTTGCTTTACATTTTGCAGGCCGATGCCGCTTTTCATTTTTTCCGGATCGTATTCGCTTTTGGTATGTACACTGTTATTTACGTCAAAGTATAAAATATTTTCTTTAGTATGTAACGATATATTAATAAAGGAAGGATGCTGCAGGCTGATGCCATGCTTGAACGCGTTTTCCACAAATGGGATTAACAGCATCGGCGAAATATCCAGCCGGTTCAGTTGTGCTTCTATATTGGTTTGTATAACAATATTGGGTGAGGTGGCCGTGCGCAGCTTTTGCAGATCGATATAATTATTCAGGTAATCCACTTCCCGCGCCAGCGATATTTTGTCCTGCGTATTTTCGTGCAGCATAAAGCGCATCATATCCCCAAGCTTCTGAATCCCTTCTCCGGTGCGCTCTGCATTTTCCTGCAAAGCAGTACCGTACAATGTATTTAATGCATTAAATAAAAAATGCGGGTTGATCTGCGAACGCAAAAAGCTGAGATTGGCCTGCGATGAGCCGAGAGCGGTTTGCAATGTATCTTTTTCCTGTTTGTTTTTTGATATATACCAGATTAGTGGAAGCAATATTGGAATCGTAAGGAAAAAGTAAATAACAAATACCCCAGCAAATTCATCTGAGCCTGTTACTACCATGCTTATTGACCCCGCTATCAAACTTAAAAGAAACACAATAGGTATAATCCGTATTAAATAGGCCCTGCTTTTATACCGCTCCTTACCTGCAAGCGGAATTAAATAGCGGAGGTGCAACCAGACAAGCAGGGCGATGTATGGAACGCCTATACCAAAAACA
>JASGEW010000055.1:0-14489 GCA_047606125.1 Niabella sp.
CCGACTGGCTATACATGATTACAGCAGCCAGTTGCAGCATAAGCGTCAGCAGTATTTTTCTCATTATGCGGTATTTAAAAAGTTAAGTTGTTTTGCCGGTACCCTCTAAGTAAAGTTATAATTCCGGCTTCCCCGTATCAGTATTTATCTTTATCGCTTCGCCCTGAACCCCGCGACCACGGTAGTTGCTTACCTGCAGCACATTCAGGTTATCAAACGGATTGCCGTAATCATTGCTGAGCCGGGCCCCCACGTTCGATCTCCAGAACCGGGCATTATTGGCTCTTGTTTCCGGATCAATGTATTTTGAAAAGACAAGGTTATTACCCCTGGCTTCGGCAGCGTACAGCCAGTTATTTTGATATATATACAACTCATTGCCCGCAACAACGGCCCAGGGGCTAACCGGCTTTAAAGTACTGTCTGTAGTTGTAAAAGCGTTGACCTGTACGGTTTTGGACGTGGTATCTGTTTTAAGATAAAACTGGTTAAAAGAAGGTTGCCCGGCTTTAAACGCTTCATAGCTCATATAAATGCCCGTGGGGGTAATGCCCCGGCTGATGAATGCATATTGTGCCGTGATTGTTTTAAGAATCTCATCCCGTGTTAGAGGCCTGTCTTTAGCATTCCTGATACCGGAAGTATTTAATGTGCCCGCTATGACGCTGCCGATGTTTTCGCTTACAGTTTTGATGTCTGGTGCATTATCTGTTATGAGTGTATCTATGGTATTTAAAAGATAGTATGCGTCTGCATCCGGCGTACTTTCGTAAATAGCAGCTTTAATCCTGATATAGTTGCCTGCACTCACTCTTCCCACACTGATATCTTTTAATATAAATAATCCGTTTGTGCCCTTTCCGGAAAAAAAGGCAATTCCGGCTTCTTTTGCAGCAGCATATAACCACTCCTGTTTGGTAACAGGGCTTATTACTGCTATCCGATCGTTGCTTCCGTCCGGTGTGGGCAAATAACCCAGCACCAGGGAATCTCCCGTCAGGTCTATCAGTTCAAAGGCCCGTGCCGCGGACGATTGTACGGTCGCTTTTGCTGTTGATGACTTTTCCTGCGTGCCGGGAGGCAATGGCAATATATGGGTTGCCTGCTGCGCCGGTAACCGTGTTACTATAAAAGCAGCTATAAATACCTGTGTCAATTTTTTCATCAGTATAAATTGGGTTCTATTGTGTTCGCTGATAGCTTATGCCAGACAGGTAAGCCCACTTCCTTTCCCTGCTGTTTTCAGCATATTGGAATAAACAGTCTCATTAATGCTTTTTTGTATACACCACCGCCCTTAAAGCGTATAGGTATTTTTATAGCACTGCCGATAACCCGGACACTCAATTCCGTTAAATTCACAAAGAGAAAAACTTATTTTGGTTTAGCCGATAAAGCTTCGTTCATACCGTTAGTTTCAAATGCCTCCATAAATATACATTAGCTATTCCAACCCGAAAGTATCTAATTACTTTTTATTTCCCAAAAAATCTTTGCGCTTTTTAAAAGGAGGTACTTTTATTTATCCTATTTTTATAACAACGCATATAAAAATTCTGCTCATGACACGCTCTTTGTTGACATTGCTATCCTTGTTTTTTCCAGGATTTCTTTTTGCCCAATATTACAACGGCCGTATCCGTGTCGACTCTGCCGACCGGTCTTATATTTTCAAAATAACGGATAAGAAACGTTCAACCTCCCGGTTCCGGTATTATTACTGGTTTAAATCAGGACGTATTCACCAGTCGCAGGGAAGCTACTATGGTAAGCTGCTAAACGGAGCTTATAAAGTGGTAGACCGGGACAGGCATTTGCTGGAAGAAGGATATTTTAAAAAAGGCAGAAAAGCAGGTTTGTGGCGCACATGGTACGAAAGCGGCAGGTTAAAATCGACCTGGCGCAGGCGGTTCTGGTTTATCGGTAGCAGTTATAATATACGGGAGTATGACAGCAATGGGATTACCACTAAAAGCGGGTATGAGAACAAAGGACGCTTTACCGGCTCGCAGGTGGAATGGGTGAACGATACCGCCAGAATAGTCCGATACAAAAACGGGATGGCGCTTCCGGATAAAACCAGCACCACTGCAAAGTAATTACCAATACCTTCCTACCATGAAGCGGCTTACCCGGTTGCCTGCCAGTTCGCTCATCGCAACATTAATATTGGCTTTAATCCTTTTTATCAGCTGCTCGCTGTTATTATCAGGTCTTTATTATTTCAAATATTTTCAAACCAGGGATACAATAGACGAGCGACTCGACGATGATCTCCTTTCCGGCATCAATATCGTTCTTTCCGGTAACAGGTTTTCTGAAAACACCTATAGCGACAGCTTGCTGCTGTTTAAAGACAGTCCCGATTCTTTATATTACACATCAGCGTTGTGGGGCATTTTTCCAGGCACGACGCTGAGGGTTGCGTATAAAGGAAGGCATAAGAACAAACAATTTTTATCCGGAGCAATGCAATATCCTTATGCCGATGCAACGCTTTACCTCGTGGATCACGACCAGCCATTATCGCTGGTAGGAGAAACGCTGATCGAAGGCAAAGCGTATCTTCCAAAATCAGGCATCCGGAGCGGTTTTTTTGAGCAAAGAGGATTTTCGCGGGAGAAGATTATTGAGGGGGTTACAGACTCAAGTAAAAAACAATTACCCACGATAGCTGCTGCTATTCAAAACCAGGTAAAAGCTATTGCCGGGTTCATTAAGGACAGCGCTGCAAATGCAGCATTTGTCACCGGAAATGCATTGCAGTCGTTTAGCGGGGATACCAGGATATTAAAAACTAACAGGTGGGGCATTTTAAGCAACAGAACCCTGTCGGGCAGGATCATCGTAGTAAGCGATTCGGTTATTGAAGCGGACAGGACATCTCAGTTAACCGACGTAATTCTCGTAGCGCCCTTTATCCATTTTAAAGATGGCTTCGCAGGCGCTGTACAGGCTTTTGCATTAGATAGTATTACTATAGATGCCGGTTGTTATTTAAAATACCCTTCTGCGTTAGTGGGCATGGGCCGTCAGGATGCGTTGAGCAATACCGGCGCTACGGTTACGGCTCTTGATGGCAGCGTTGTTGAAGGCGTGATTATGGCGCTGGCCGGAACTGCCGGCTCCAATATCAAACCTGTGGTAAAGATCAAAAAAGGGGCTGCGATAAAAGGATTGGTTTATAACAATGGTTATACCTACCTGAACGGCAAAGTAGAAGGAGCCGTTTTCACCGATTTCTTTTTTGAGCAACGCGGACCATTGAGTATGGAAAATATTATTATCGATGCCTCCGTTACAAAAAGCAAATGGCTTACAGAGGCATACTATGGTGCGGTATTTGAAACCTCCTCAAACCGGCAAATTATTAAATGGCTTTATTAACAATTATAAAAAGATTAATTTCAAATGGCAATTATTCTTGAACTTGTTTAAACAAGTTCCTTATTAACATTTGCTACCCTTCATTTATTAATAAATGTTGAATCGTATTTTTAAATATCATATTACAGCCTATTCTATTATAGAAGTAATAGTGGCGCTGGTTATTATATTGTTCCTGTTTTTTATTGCTACTGAATTTTTAATGAATATGAATAAGCAGGGTTTCAATGTGCAGCGTATTGAAGCGGCTAATGCGCTGGATGAATACATGCAAACCACCAATGCCGCCAAAGATTTCAGTACCGCCAAAACCCAGATCAATGGGTGGACTGTTTCACGTGAAGTACAGCCTTTCCCAGGTGCAGACAGTTTAATAAGCATTCAGTACATCGTTTATAAAAAGGACTCCACTTTAACGCCTTTGCTTATAAGAAACAATATACAAAAAAACATACCGTAGCTTTCGTTAGATGAGAAAATGGCCCGGCATAATAAATAAACTATTAAGAAGCTTTTTATTCATAAATCAAAAAGGTTTTCGCAGGCAGTTGCCCGCTTTTACCCTGCCCGAAATGGTGGTAACCCTTTTTTTAACCGGCATACTTTTTATGACTGCACTTACCGTATATATGATCACTAACAGCCAGTCGAAGCTGGTTTTGGACAGAAATAACTTTTACGCAGATTACTTTATCACCAAAAAAGCATTGAAAAACGATTTTACCCAACCCGGCCCGGTTACCATTTCAGAAGACAAAAGAAGCATGACCATTGTACCACAGCATCCCACTGATAATACTCCGCAAAAAATAACGTATTTATTCGACAGCAGTTATATCGTACGGTCGGCAGGAGAGATCACCGATACGCTGCTCCCCGGTGCTGAGATCGTGGATATCGGTTTTGCACGGGACTCCGTACCATTGGTAAACTTTATCAGGCTGCGCAGCTCCTATAAAGGCAAATCTTTTTTTACCTATCTTCAAAAAAATTATGCGGCCGAAGAATTACTATCATTTGAAAATACTATTGAACAGTGAACGAACCCATTAATATAAAGTCCCTGCAGCAGGCCCGGGTCACTGAAGCAGATGCAAAACAGGAACAGCCGCAGCACAGCCACTCTCTTTTAAAACAACTGGAAGTGCTGCTTTCCAGGGATATTTCCCTATTGGGGAAACCTTTTTCAGACAAGATCAAGGAATCATTTTATCTGGAACTGGGCAGCCTGATGAATGCAGGACTGGACATCAGAAGTGCGTTGCAGCTGATCCGGGACGAACAGTCAAAAAAAGCGCCTAAGGCCATTATGACAGAACTGCTTGATAAAGTAGTCAACGGCAAAAGCCTTTCTGCCGCTTTAAAAGAAAACAGCAATTTTTCACCCTATGAATATTTCACCATCGAGATCGGAGAAGAAACTGGCAAACTGGTACCCGTATTGCAGCAGCTTTCGGTTTATTATAAAAGCAAAATAAAGCAGCGCCGGCAAATTATCAGTGCCCTCACCTATCCTGCCATTGTTTTAACAGTAGCTTTTTGTTCTGTTTCATTTATGATGAACTATGTGGTGCCGATGTTTGCCGATGTATTTAAAAGATTCGGCGGCGATCTGCCCTATCTCACCCGGCAGGTTTTAAATATATCGCACTTTATGCAGGCATGGGCCGGGCGCATGCTGCTCTGCATCCTGCTCATCATTATTTTTATTTCGATCAACCGGAAAAAAGGCTGGTACAAAAAATATAAGGACCTGTTGCTGCAAAAGCTGCCCGTTGTAAAAGGGATCGTTTCTAAAATATATTTAGCCAGGTTTGCAGCTACCATGCAGTTACTGTTAAGCGCCAAAGTGCCGCTGGTACAGGGATTGGCATTAAGCAGGCAGGTAATGGGATTTTACCCGCTGGAGCAGGCCCTCTCCCGGATGGAAACCGATATTTTAAAAGGGATTCCGCTTCACCAGAGTATGTTGGCACAAAAGGTTTTTCCTTCCAAAATGGCGGCCCTGGTTAAAGTGGGCGAAGAAGTAAACCAGCTGGAGCTCTTTTTCAAAAACCTGGCCGACCGGTATATGGAAGACCTGGATTACCAGACAACCCAATTAAGCAAGTTTATTGAGCCGGCAATTATCATTATACTCGGCCTGGTAGTGGGCATTGTTTTAATTGCCATGTATCTGCCTATGTTTAATATGGGTAATACGATACAATAAGAACATGGATTGTTACCCGCAAAACACCCGGCGGGGATCCAATATTGTCTTGAAAATACAATCCCTTCCTGGTTGGGCAACTTTTAAGTTTATGCGAATAGCCTGCAGGCATAGATCTATTAATAACCTGTTCTGCAATTGCACCATTACACTTCGCAAGTAATAAATTAGAGTATTGGCAGAAAAAACATTTCCGCCGTTATTCTGACTTTTTATTAATGTCCTGAATCAATACAGGGATGATATAAATATAGTAGACGTCATTTCGAATCCGACTCCGGTAACAATCGGGAGCCGATGAGAAATCCCCTTCTACTTCAGGAGGTTTCTCCCGGCGAAATGACATACTAACTTGTTCATTATCCAAAGCCGTCGTTGCTACTTTAAGGCAAGGCAGCTCGCTTTTTTTATCCCTTACACAGTATAATCTAAACCTTTTGCTGCAATAATATATGAGAATGGGGTGGGGTTGCACCGGCTGTTGATTTTCGCCCCCGGAAACAGGTGATTCACCGGCTTTTTCACGGTTGTTTACCAGTTGCCTGTTGCCTCATCGGGCTTCTCTGTAATATGTTTGTAAAACAATTACTAAAAATAAAACTTAATATTTAAAAATTCTTCACATGAAAAATCTGATCCTCTCCGCCGCCGTTATGTTTGTATTAACCATCAGCGCTGCTGCAGCTGCTACCGAACCTTCCAACGCTAAAGTTGTAAAAACTTTTAACGAGGTTTTTAAAGCGGCCCATGATGTAAAATGGACTACTACCGGCAATTACTACATGGCCTTCTTTACTGTTGATGGCATTAAAATAAGAGCTATACTGGATGCTAAAGGGAACCTGGTACAAACAATCCGTTATTACACCGAAAATAATTTACCTGCTAATGTTTTATACCATGTAAAGCACGATTTTCCAGGTAAAGAAGTTTGGGGCGTTACCGAAGTAACCAACAACAACGGGGTAAACTACAGGATCGTTTTAAGAGATAATAAAAGCTACATACACATCAATGCAAACAGCCTGGGTGAATCAGAAATAGCTAAAAAATATAAACGAGGCGATAAATAAAACATCGCCTTTACTTATTCTCATGTAAAACTACGGAGGGGATATTCTTATCTCCTCCCTTTGTAAAAATCCAATATCCTCGAACGTAAAACATAATCATAGCGGGCATTCACAAGATTCCTGCTCGCCTTATCCAGGTTATTTTTAGCCGTAAGATAATCAATTACATTTCCCACACCTTCTGTAAATCTTGCCTCCGCAGCTACAAAAGATTCTTTATAAGCATTTACCTGCAGCAATAGTGTTTTATAACGTTCAATAGCTGTTTGCCTGTTCAGCAAAGCCTGATCAATATCCTGCCGGAGCTGGCTTTTGGTATCAGCAGCATTCACTTCACTGCGTTTTACGTCCAGTTGTGCCTGTTTGATCTTATTCCGTTGCTGCAGTGCGTTGAACAAAGGAATATCCAGGCTAAAGGTAATGGAGGAGTTCAGGTTATTATTCAACTGATCTTTGAAAGGGATTGCAGACTGAAGGTAATTACCCTGTTTTTCAAAAACGGGGAGCTGCTGTCCGTCCACAAGCACATAGTTTTCCGATTGTACAAAAGAAGTACTTTGTAAGGTGCTTTGCATGGCAACGCTGGAATACTGTGTATAGAGATCACCTCCAAGACGCAACGTGGGCCATAATCCGCCTTTTGCAGCTTTTAAGGCTCTTAAGGAGCTTTGGGAACGGAGATCAACCGCTTTTATAACGGCCAGCCGGTCCAGCGCCATCTGGTAAACAGATTGGCTGCTTTGCGGTGTGGCATCGGCCAGTATGTCTGCATCTACTTTCTCAAAAATAACAGCACTATCATAAGGTATATTCATTAGCCTGAACAGGCTGAGTTTGGCTGATCCAAGATCATTATCATTATCCGTTATCGCCAGCTGATCATTGGCGTATTGCCCTTTAAGATCCGAAATATCCGACGGTTTAATAGCGCCCTCATTATTCAAGGCAGTAAGCCGCTCTACCTGCTTTTCCGAAAGCAAAGCCTGCGCTTCCAGCATAGCCGATTGTTCGGCAAGACTTAATACCTGCAGGTATGCCAGGATAATATTAATCGAAAGATTATCTTTTTCCTGCTGCAATTCCATTTGCGCAGCCTGCCAGCTCAGTCCCGCCTGTTTCATCAGGTTTATTTTAGATAACCCGCTAAATAAAACAAGCCCGCTGCTTAAACTATAACCGGAAGCATTAAAAGATTGTGTAACCGGCGAATTGGTAAAGGGATCAATACTTCTTCCCTGGTTAATGCTATAATCTGCGCTCCCATTCAGATCAGGTAACAGGTTCAGTTTTGACTGCTTATAACTTAGATATTCGGTTTGCTCCGCAATGCGTCTTTGTTCTATATCAAAATTGTTGGCTATCGCAGTATCAATACATTGTTTCAATGTCATGCTTTTTTGAGCCCTCGCCAGTACGCTGAAACAAAGAACAGGAATTGCCAATATTATTATTTTAATCATAATTTTTATAACTTTGTGATATAACATTTTTACTTATGTTGACTACTGTTAAAGGCATATACGAGAACGGCGTGGTTTTTTTAGACGAAATACCCGAGGCCAAAAACAAATCAAAAGTTGTTGTTACCTTTTTGGAAGATGCTCTACCTGCGCACCCTGAAAAGCGCCGTTTGGGCAGTCTGAAAGGTAAAGTAAGCATCCCGGAGAATTTTAATGAGCCGCTTGAAGACCTGAAAGACTATATGTACTAATGCAATATCTTTTAAATACCAGTCTATTCCTTTTTTTGAAGAGCACCGCGACCCCTTTGACCGGTTTTTATTAGCTACCGCCCTGTCAGAACAAATTCCTATTATTGCTGTTGACGAAAAATTTGCATGGTATCGCCCGTTAATTATTGTCATTGATTAAATTGTTTTCAATCATGCCGTCCAGCAGGTTCACGATGCGGTTACCGTAAGCGGCATTTTTTTCTGAATGTGTTACCTGTATAATGGTCATGCCTTCATTGTTTAGCTGTTTAAACAATTCCATGATCTCTTCTCCCTGCTTGGAATTGAGGTTGCCCGTGGGCTCGTCTGCAAGCAGCAGCTTCGGCTTTGCAATAAGCGCACGGGCAATGCCTACTAACTGTTGCTGACCGCCCGATAACTGAGCGGGAAACAGGTCTTTTTTGGCCACGATATTAAACCTGTCCAGTATGTCGGCGACCATTGCTTTTCTTTCGCTGCCTTTTATGTTTTGATAGAGTAGGGGTGTTTCTATATTTTCATATACAGTAAGCTCATCGATGAGGTGGTAGGCCTGGAACACAAAGCCGATATACTGTTTATACAGGCCGGCTCTTTGCTTTTCTTTAAGCTGATGTACGGATGTGCCCAAAAAATTATATTCGCCCTCATCAAAGCCATCCAGCATGCCTATTACATTTAATAATGTCGACTTGCCCGAGCCCGATGGCCCCATTATGGATATGAACTCCCCTTCGTTTACATCGAGATGTATATCTTTCAGTAAAAAAATACGGTGATTGCCGTTGTTCACCCATTTGTAAATTTTTTTCAATTGTAACATATCAATAATTTATGATTTATGATTTGAGATTTTTGATGTCATGTCCTGAAAAAAGGATTATTAATATCCAATGATAAAGTCATGCTGCCTCTTATCAACTTTCAAACTTTAAACCTGCGCTCTGCAAGGCGTCCTCGGCTCGCAGCCTTATCCTATTATTTCCAACGATGCTACTCTGCCCGCAAACTCTTCACGGGGTTGGCCGTGGCGGCTTTGATAGTCTGGAAACTGATTGTAACACCTGTAATTAAAATACCAATACATCCGGCAAGTAAAAACATCCACCATGTAATGGATATCCGATACGCAAATTCATCCAGCCAGGTATTCATCACCAGCCATGATACAGGAAATGCTACTAACAGCGATAGCAACACCAATTTTAATAACTCTATTGATAATAATTTCACAAGGCCAGGGGCAGAAGCGCCCAATACCTTTCTTATACCTACTTCTTTAATGCGCTGGTTGGTAGTAAATGTAATTAGCCCAAACAGGCCTAAACAGGCAATAGTAATTGTTAAACCGGTAAAAGCCAGTAATAACAACCCTTGCTTTTCTTCAGACTCATATTGTTTTCGAAAATTTTGATCCAAAAAACTATATTCAAATGGAGTGTCGTGATCAAATTTTTGAAAGGTATTTTTTATAAACTGGATTGTTTCGCCGATATTTTGTCTGCTTACCCGTACGTAAGCATTATTTTCATTGCTCATTGAAGATGGCAGTTCCATTACCATAGGTTCAATTTTATGCTGCAAAGAATAGGCATGGAAATCTTTTGTAACGCCAATGACCGTTTTAATTAACTGGCCGCGATTAGAATCTGCCGGCACCTGTATTCTTTTCCCTATTGCATTACCCCATCCCTTGTCTTTAGCAAAAGCCTCATTAATAATAACCGCGTTGCTGTCTGTTGCCAGCAGCCCGTTAAAATTCCTGCCCTGCTTTATTTTAATCCTCATTGCAGGTATATAATCCTCATCAATGGTTAACCCATTTGCCAGGGTGATATTAGCATCAATTGCACCATTCTTTTCTGCATTAAATGCTTTCATTTCTATATGATCATTATTGCCCATCGGGCTACCGGTAAATGCTACCCCTGTAATTGCCGCTTTTTTCAATAACTCATTTTTCAGGTCATGCGTATTGATTTTTGCCTCCTGATTGTTGAAGCTGAATGTTACCACCTCGTTTTTATCTAAGCCCAGATCTGTATTTGTCATAAAATGCAGTTGCCTGTAAATAACAATAGTGGCCACAATCATTATTATAGTAATCGAAAATTGTAATATGACCAGCGATTTCCTGAAAAATACCTGGAAAGAATGATTTCCCATTTTATTGCGAAGCGCAGGTATGATTTTAAACCCTGATAAAAGCAGGGCCGGGTATAATCCTCCTATTAAATTTAAAACCAGGCAAACGATAACAAGCGCCAATGATGTATGCATAAACCCAAAGCTCCAGGGGTTTAAGTTCTTAACCGTAAGCAAATTGAATACCGGCATAAGAAAATAAGCTAATGCAATACTCAATAGTATGGCGCAGAGGATAATTAAAAAAGATTCCGTTAAAAAAAGGCTGACTAAGTTTTTTCTGTCAGAGCCAATGATTTTGCGAATAGCAATTTCTTTGAGCCGGACAGATGCGCGTGCCGTGGTAATATTAATATAATTGATAATCGCAATTAGGAGAACCAGTAACGCGATCAGGGAAAACACATAAATAGATTTCATGCTTCGGGTTACACCTGGCTCATAGCTAACATCTGAATGCAGGTGAATAGACGTTAATGGCTGTAGCTCTAAGGAATATTTAATGTCCAACCCCCTGCCATAGAAATATTTTTTTACAAAATCGGGTAGTTTTTTCTTTAATACATCTGCGTCATTTTTGTTTTTTAACAGGAGATAGGTATAGAGATAAAAATTACTCCAGTCCGGGCTAAAATCTTTTGGGAAAGACCGTATTGCTTCAAATGTAAAATGTGAATTATCAGGAACATCTTCAATTACACCGGTAATTAGGGAGGGTATATCTTTTTGAAAACGGATTGACTTGTTAAGCGCTGCATCGGCGCTGCCAAAAAGCTTTACAGCTAATCCTTTAGTCAGCACAATTGATTGCGGCGCAGAAAGTGCCCGGTAAGGGCTTCCTGCTATAAAATGATAGGTGAATACTGAAAAAAAGCTGCTATCTCCATAAAAAATGTCATCCACCTTTAACCGGTTCTGCTGATTGTTTATCACCCCGCCTGCCCCGGGAGCAATACGTACTGTTTGCTCAATTTCAGGATATTCATTTTTTAATGCCTGTGCAGTAGGGCCGGAGGTGCCGGTAATATCAAAGCTGCCTCCATCCCATCTGCCATGAGAAACCACCCGGAAAATCCTGTCTGATTTTTCATGATATTTATCATAACTCAACTCATCTGCAATAAAAAGAGTAATCAGCCAAAACACGGTAAGCCCGAAAGCAAGACCGGTAATATTTATGATTGAAAAAATCTTTGTTTTAAATAAATTCCGCCACGCTGTTTTTATATAATTTCTAAACATTGTCTGAATAATTAATGGTTACTGGATGCTGGTTGCTGGATACGGTTCATAGTTCATGGATTATAGTTCATGGTCAAACCCTGTAAACTTTTCAACCTTTCAACTTTCAACCCTGTCATCCGTCATCTGTCCTCTTTTATTTTCACTATTCACCATTCACTTCCTCATTCCGTTCTCAAACTCTTCACCGGGTTGGCTGTTGCAGCTTTAACTATATGCACACTAACAGTAATAACAGCAACCAGCAGCGCCGCTAAGGAGCTTACCACAAAAACCCACCATTCCATATCCGGGCGATAGGGGAAGTTCTGCGTCCATTTATCCATCAGCCACCAGCCGGTTGGCACTGCAATGACGATGCCTGTTAAAACAAGCAGCAGGAACTCTTTTGATAACAGCATGGTAATATTAGAAACAGAAGCGCCCAGCACTTTGCGCACACCAACCTCTTTTATACGCTGACCGGTTAATAACGCCGTCATGGCAAAAAGGCCTAAGCAGGAAAGCACAATTGCAATAGCGGTTGCAATGCCTAACACTTTGGCAAACCGCTTTTCCTTATTGTACCATCGGTCTACATTTTCATTTATAAAGCTTCCTTTAAAATCTGCATCAGGTTCAATGCTTTTATATTCTTTTTTAATGAAGTCCATTACCTGCTTTGGATTATTCGTATTCACTTTTATCAGCGCGTAGTTTATAAAATTCTCCAGGTTAGTTCCCAGGTAAATGGAAAGCGGCCCGGTTTTTTTATGCAATGAATACAGGTGGAAGTCAGGCACTACACCAATAATAGTAGAGCGGGGTTCAGCGCTGTCTGTGAGGTATGAAAAGCCGATAGGGTTTTTAACGCCCAGCCTTTCCGCCATGCTCTCGTTCACAATTACATTTCTCAAAGAGTCGCTGCCAAATGTTCTGTTAAAATCACGGCCTTCTTTCAACCTGATGCCCATTGTTTTTATAAAATCGTAATCGACTATAAGCAAATTTGTACGTACCAGCTTGCCATTCAGGTCGAACCCTATAGCAGAAGTTGAAGAGCTGCCATCTTTACCTAATCCAAAATTAATATCGCTGCCACTGACACTTTCAACAGCAGGCTGCGATGCCAACCTTGCACGCAATGCTTCAATAACGGATTTTCCTTTTTCAGGATGCGCTAATGGTATACTGATGACAGTTTCTTTATTATATCCCAAAGGTTGGGTGCGCATAAAATTAAACTGGCGAAAAACAATTAGCCCGCAGGCCATTAACAAGCAGGCCATTGCAAATTGTACGATGATCAACAGGTTCCTGAAGAAGCCGGGACGCTTTACGGATATCTTTCCTTTTAAGATGCTTACGGTGTTTAGCTTCGATACCATTGCTGCGGGATAGCCTCCCGCAAACAATGATACGATGAACACAAGCAGCAGTATATATAGTAAGGATAAGGGCTGATATAGATAATGAACAGAAATGCGCTGCTGTAATAGCTGATTAAAGGGCTTTATAAGAATGGTTAAAGCCGTAAGCCCAATGACAACAGCGGCCAGGCAAATTAAAAAGCTTTCACCCCAAACCTGGAAGAAGATTTGCCGTTTGCCGGCGCCAATACATTTACGCACACCCACTTCTTTTATACGCGTAAAAGACTGGGCTATGTTGAGGTTAATAAAATTGAAGACAGCGATCAATAAAATAAAAAAACCAACCAGCATCAACGTGTACAGATAATTTTTTGCCATAATATCGCCGGTACCCACCTCCGTGTCAAAATGTATTTGTGATAAGGGTAACAGTTTTAATGAATACAAATCTCCGTTTGCATCAGGCTTTACGCCATGCTGCTTCATTTCCTCTAAATCGGCAGCCCGGTATTTTTTAACAACAGGCCGTATGCTTTTCTCCACATCCGCTTTTGTTACCCCTTGTTTCAGTTTTACATATACATCATGGCTTTGTGCATTCCATTTGTCTTTATCTCTCGTGTAATCGGGGCTTAGCTCCGGTCTTACCAATACATCAAATTTAAGAGAAGAATTATCCGGTAGATCTTTTACAACGGCAGAAACCATAAGATCTCTCCATTGTCCGCCTGTTTTTACTTTTATTATTTTTCCTGCCGCGTTTTCTTTCCCCATTAAAACATTTGCTGCATGCTCTGTTAATACGACATTGCCTGTGCTTGCTAACGGGTCTTTTTCTGTACCCGCCACTACCGGGAACGAAAAGATGCTTAAAAAATCGTTATCAACATATTTCGTATATAACCCAAACTCTTTATTATTATAACCCACACCGCTTTCCCCGTCAATAACACGTGTTGCTTTTTCTATTCCTGCCACCTCCGCTTTAAGCGTTGGCGCAACAGGAAAGCTCATATTAGCCGTGCGCTTAGCGCCTTCTGCATTACCAAAATCGGAATAATAGTTATATACTTTAAAAATACGGTTGCTTTCTTTATGGAAATTATCATAAGAAAACTCATACCGGGCTGTAAGAAATAAAAAAACACTGCACCCAAAAGCCACGGCTAAACCTAATAAATTAATAGCCGTATGGATTTTATGCCTTTTAATATTCCGCCACGCTGTTTTTAAATAATTTTTAAACATTGTCTGAATAATTAATGGTTACTGGATGCTGGTTACTGGATACGGTTCATAGTTCATGGATTATAGTTCATGGTCAAACCCTGTAAACTTTTCAACTTTCAACCCTGTCATCCGTCATC
>JASGEW010000056.1:0-3142 GCA_047606125.1 Niabella sp.
TACACTTCCAGCTTTTTGATAATTTTATCTGCATAAGTGGGGTATTCCTGGGCGTTAAAGGCACGGAACCCCATAGGCTGGTATTTCTTGGTTTCAGATATTAATATGCCTTCCTGCCATTCAATATAAAAATAATAGGCGGTATCAGCATAATTGGCGGTATCCCGGTAAAAAAATTTATGATTAGGTTCAATATACCGGTTCCAGTGTGCGTCACCCCCCCAAACAGACTGGGGCTTAATGGTTAAGGCGTTATAGAGCAGGGAAAAGGGCTGGCCGATATATTCCGCACGGTGCTGGTATATCCACTCCTGCTGTGTTTTTTGCGCTGCTTCGGTTTGGGCATGGCTGACATCTGTAAGTCCCCAAAGCAGGCTAATTATTATAACTATTTTTTTCATAATTATTGTTTAGATGTTTATTTAAAATTACAGGTTGCAGTCGTTAGTAACTGTTACTTTATTATACTTTTTCTTGTTCTGGTCAGCATCTTTATTTACAAAAATACTTTTGAACTCGCCATTGCTATCCATTTTACTCAGGCTTACGCCTGTATTATTCTGGCTGAGGGAATAGGCTAAGGCGGTTTCGTACGCAGCGCTTTGTTGCGCATTCGTTGGGTTTGAACCATACTGGTCTAATAAATAAGTATATGCACTTTGATAGTCTGTTCCTAATTGCGTATTTTTATTCCAGGCATTATCAGCATCTACATATTGCCCTTCCGGATGGCTGGTAATAAAAGCAGTAAAAGCCGTGGCATCGGTAATGGTATATACATAGCGGCTGCCATCGGCTGCAAATACAAATTGGTACTGGTAATCGGGGTTGGCTGTATTAGCATTGTATAAACTATATAAATCCTTTACCGAGGGCGCAGTAAAGCTGTTTACAGGATGGGTATGTATGCCGGCAATCACTGTCCAACCGCTTTCGCTTACCTGAGTGGTCGTTTCCACGATGGTTGCAGTACCGGTATTAATAGAGGTAGTGCCTAACTGGTAGGTGGGTTGTGTAGATGCCATGCCATCGGTATAACTGGTTTTTAGTTTTATAGATATGGATTTTTCAACCGTATTTTGCGGAAGTTTAGCCGCTTCTGCAAAGGCACTGAGTTCGGCAGCATACAAATCATTCCCGGCTAACTGGTCTTTATATTGGCCGTTTAAAAGGTTTTTTGCTGTTGCGTTATTGGTGGCAGCCTGTGCACAGGGGTCTGTTGAATCGTCGGTAGTATTGGTGGTTCCGCTGCCAGAGGAGCTCCCGCCGCCGCCGGTTGAGGGAGGGTAGCTGCTCCCGCCGCTCCCGCCGCCACCGCTGTCAGAGCAAGATTCAACATAGTAAGTAACCGCAACAGCTGTACAGGCAACATCCATAGGATCGCCGTTTTGCTCCCAGCAAATCGTTTCGTACGTGGTTACCGGTTCCAGAATACAGTAGTCTACAGACGCTAACATGAGCCTTTCCCCGCTATGGGCGGCCAGGCTCATCCCCTTATATTTAAGTTTCAGGGTTAAAAATTCAGCAGCGGAGATATCTTTTCTGTTTACGGCCAGGAATGTTGGCTGTGCTGCATCGCGCTGCCAGATATTGGCTTTTTCGCCAGAAATGAGCTGGTAGGTTTCAAAAACTTTTTTACTTGCAGCGCTTAAAACATCTTCTGTTACAGCCGCGGCCATGGCTGTTCTTACCGCCCCTTCAAAGCTGTTGCCCAATTTTCGAATCACCAGGTTAAAGCCGGCAGGGGCAATGGAGTCGTTGCCGGGTATCAAACTTCCGTACCCTTCAAATTCAAAGGGAATGTCAATGTAGTCCCGGCTTTCCCAGTTATACTGCTGCGCTTTCTGCCAGTTCAGCCTGCCGGTAAGCATCACTCCATTAGCGGCGTTAACGGTGATGGTTTCATTTTTGTAAGCCCTGCCATGCTGGTGCAGCTAGGCTTTTACTTCGGCTTCGTCAATGGGAGTGGATTTAACTAAACTATCCTGCCTTTTACAGGAGTGGAAAATAAAAAGAGTGCATACACACAGGCAAACAGCGGTAGCGGGCAATTTCAGTTTTCTCATGGTAATTATACAGGTTATTGTTTTTTCAAAAGTTGAACTAAAAGTAGTGATAAAAATAATAATATCAAACTGTTTTTTGATTATTGGAAAAATATTAAAACAAATCGCCTGTTTTATTGTTATGAACAAATTATAATTAATGATATTAAAACCCAAGTCATGAAACAAATTGTATCACTGTCAGTTATTGCGGCGCTTGCGTTGATCTCCTGTAATTCGGCGCCAAAGGCCGATAAAGCTACAACCGAAGAGCAGCAGGAGGTAGCGGCAGCGGAAGGAGCTGCCTATAAGATAGACACAACCCAGGTTGCCCAGTTTATAGGAACCAAGCCGGTAGGCCAGCATCAGGGTACTTTCAATATAACAGAGGGCGAGATCTTTGCGAAAAATGACGCCGTTGTTACCGGTGGCAAGTTGGTCTTTGATATTAACAGCCTTAAAATCACAGATAAGGACACTTCAGGCGCTGCAAAATTGGCAGGTCATTTATTATCTCCCGATTTTTTTGATGCCGCTAATCATCCTACTGCCACTTTTGAAATAACTTCGGTTGAAGAATATGTGCCCGACAGCACTAACAAAATCGTTTTAGACGGGGCTACCAATACGGTTAAAGGGAACCTTACTTTAAAAGGAGTAACCAAAAATATTGCTTTCCCGGCTGTTATTAACGTAACTCCTGCCGCTGTTACAGCAACGGCTAATTTTAATATTAACCGTACAGACTGGGGGCTTGTTTATGGTAACGATCAGTCTTTAGGCGATAAGTTCATAAGGCCCGAAGTGAATATCAGTTTCAGCATAACTGCCTCTAAATAAATTATTTTGAGAAAAAATATACTAAAAACCAATATTTTCTCGTTTGTAACTGGCAGATTATTTGTAAACTGCAATAGAATTGATACTTAAAACATCTATAATGAAGAAATTTTTACTGTTAGCGTTAAGTCTTGTAGCCGTTATTTTTATAAATGCGCAGGATAATAAGCCGGCCCCTAAAAGTCCGCCCGCATCTTCCAAAGCAGAATTAAGCGGCGGCGCCGTTGTTACCATTAATTACAGCCAGCCATCGGTAA
>JASGEW010000057.1:0-10319 GCA_047606125.1 Niabella sp.
AAAGAAAATATGTTTCACTATTTAATCCTTGCCCATAATCTTTTTTATTTTATATTTTTAAACAGGCTCTTAGTAGAAATTAGAAAACTTTTTAACCGAATATAACCTCAAAGCACGCTGTGTATTCCTCTTTTTCCTCTGTGGTAACATATTCTTAAAAATGTTAGGGCACCCCGTTATACCTCACAACCGGTAACTGTTGTGAAATTACTATACTTTTATGAAGTCGGGGCAATTTAAAGACTATGGGGTACATTTAATATCAGCGACCGTTTGAAAGACTATTTCAATTGTAGATATCAATATTTTACTTGTGGCATATCTGATTTTCGTAAGTTTTTGCATTCGGTTGCGTTTATTTTTTGAGTTGAAATTGAAAACGCTACAACTGATTGAATAAGGCGAACGCACAACAAGAACTGTGCGAATGTGGCTGGGCGTTGGCAACTTCGGCAGCAATCGGCTTTAGTTCCGGCTTAACGTTTTCCAAGTGCGACACCTGAATAAAGCCCTGTTCTTTACCTGCTATGCGCCGACTATCAGTCATTCTTTTCAAGTATAAAAATTTCTTCAACAGGCTTATTGAATACCCTGGCTATTTTAAGAGCTAAAACCGTTGACGGAACGTATTTGTTTGCTTCCATTGCGTTTATTGTTTGTCTGCTGACTGACACTTTCTTTGCAAGCTCTTCCTGTGTCAAATTCTTTATCGCTCTTTCTATTTTAATAGTATTCTTCATTTGACATAGATTTAGAATTGCGGTACAAAACATAATTAAACCTGACAATGAAAATGATCAGGACCGTAAACATGTTATAGAGCATGACATTTAGAAACGCTGTTCCATAAATAAATAAAAAAGAAAAAATCAACAAGACATAATTGACAAGAACTGCCCACAGCAAAGAAGACAGGCGAAGGTTTGATATAAATTCATCTTCGTTCTTCTCTTTTGAAAAGCCAACCAATAACGCCCCGATAATAAACAAAACACCTTCAACTGTATTCGTTACATTCGCATAAATAAATCTGAAAGATTGACTTTTTCCTAAGATCTCATTATTGAATACAGCAAAGACTTTAGCGTTTAATGGCATGCCTTCAAAGTCGGTAAGCATTAAAATAATTCCAAGAATGGTAGCAGGTACAAGAATAAACCAACCAGCTTTCTTGTATTTGTTCGGTAATAATAATTTGTACAACATAATGATTTTTCTGTAAATGTAATGTTTATCATACATAATGACAAATAAATTTTACTTTTTGTAAAATTTTCAATACAAAATACAGCGCAGGCAACAAAAGGTTTGGTTGCTGTGCCAATGACATATTGTGTATGTGTTTGAAATCCAATGCTAATTTTTTATCGTCATTCCGCTTCACGGGACGAAGAGGGATCTCCCAAATTCAGGAGATTTCTCTGCCCTTCACTACGTTCCGGGCATCGAAATGACAACTTTATTTGTCATGGCCTCTTTGATTTTGCCTGTCCGACCTGCGGGTGGGCAGCCAAATCCTTAAGTCGGGGGGACTGATAACAAGGTTCGGGCTGATATTGAAATGTGAAAATCCTGCAGGATTAATTGATCTTTTTATAGCAGTACCTTAATCGGATGTTAAAACCTGTAATGCCTTTAATACTACGGGATCTTTGGTGTTCATCACCTGGTAATAACCGGAATCCCTCCATTTATAGCGGGCCAGTTGCGCCTCCATCCTGTCTTCTACTCTTTCCTTTTCAAATGCAGGAATGCCAGACAGGTTCACCGTATCTTTCTGTGCCCAGGTGGTAAACTGTATCCACATATCTTTTGACGGATCAAACTCTTTTGTATATATCAGCGGATTGGTATAAGGGTCTAATATTTTTTTATTGTTGAGATAATAATGAAATACAAAATCATTAAAGGTACCGTTGAAAAAAAGTTTATTAATCTCTCTCGAATATTTTGAAGTGTCAAGGCCAACAAAAATATCAGGCATAATACCTCCGCCGTCATAAACAACCCTTCCTTTTGGTGTTTTATAGGCCTTCCCTTTGTCTATTTTATTACTATCTGCATAGTACAACTGGCCTGTTGCATAGCGCTGCCATACCTCATCCATATACACTTTTTTACCTTCAGCATAAGGCTTTTGAATACTGCGGCCTAAGGGCGTATAATACCTGGCAACAGTGAGGCGGAGGGCAGAACCATCACTCAATAAAAACGGTTCCTGCACAAGGCCTTTGCCGAAGGTGCGGCGACCTATAATAGTGGCCCTGTCCCAATCCTGTAAAGCGCCGCTTACAATTTCGCTGGCGCTGGCGCTCAGCTCATCTACCAGTACTATAAGTTTCCCGGTTTCTAATATACCGGGTCTTTTGCAGCGATACTCTGTTTTGGGATTATTTACACCCTGTGTGTAGACAATGAGTTTATCGCCGCTTAAAAACTCATCCGCAATTTCAATAGCCTGATCCATATAACCACCGCCATTGCTGCGCAGATCAAATATCAGCTGGCTCATTCCCAGTTTTTTCAGGGCTTCAAGCGCCTCCATAAATTCCCGGTAGCTGGAGCTGGTAAAAGTATCGAGCTTAATAAACCCGGTATTTTTATCGATCATATAACTCGCTGTAACCGATGGCTTGGGAATATTGCCTCTTACAACAGACACCGGGATTAATTTCCCGTTCCGTATAACAGAAAGGGTTACCTGCGAACCCCTTTTTCCGCGAATAAGGCTTTTTATTTTTGTTGTGGAAATGCCCTGGCCTGTAAGGCTTTGCCCATCTACCTTTATAATCTGGTCGCCTATCTGCACACCGGCCTTATCACTGGGCCCCCCGGTAATGACGTAGGTGATATTTATGGTATCGCGTATCTGGTTGAATTCAACACCAATCCCTTCAAAACTGCCTGAAAGATCCTCGTTGGCTTCCTTCAGTTCGGCAGGCGGCAGGTAAATGGAGTGAGGGTCCAGCTCGCTCATCATTTCTGTAATGGCATGCTGTTCGAGCGTATCGATATTTACAGAATCAACATATTTGGTACGGATAACATCCAGCGCTTCCTGTAAAGCGGTGGATTGATCTTTTTTAAATATCTTTTTATTAGGCTGTCCTGTAGCAAACCGGTAACCTACATACATGCCAATAATCATTACTGCCGAATATATTAATGGCTGCCATACCTCGAATTTCCTGTTCATCTTATATAAGATTGTGCAAGGGTGCAAAATAGATAAAAATGTCTGAATCTTCGATTTTAACAGTAATAGAACTTATTTAAACTTTTGAAAATCCGAACAAATAGATCGTGAAAGAGATCACAACGACACAGGTGTCACAGCGAAATCACAACGTTGTGAGGCATTTGTGTCGTTGAGTCGTTGTGTTTTATTCAAAAAAGAACATTTTGATTAAAGTTTAAACAGGTTCATATTCATATATCAGCACCCTTCCTTCAGCGAATCATGGTTGGGCCGGATTAGATACTTATATTAGCGGTATAATTATAAAATTTACTTTAATGTCAAAAACAATATTAATTGCCGATGCGGGTGCTACCAAAACGGAGTGGAGTTTTTTAGGAAATGGCAAAATAAAGTCGGTAGACACTTTGGGCATCAGCCCTTATTTTTTATCAGGCCCCCAGATAACCGAATTACTTTTACAGCAACTGATCCCCCGGTTAAAAAATGCAGCTGCAGATGAGATATACTTTTATGGAACCGGCTGCCTGAATCCCGAAAATAATAAAACGGTAAAGCAGGCCATAAAGAAGGCATTTCCGGGAGCCGTGGTGAACGTAACAAATGATGTAGTGGGAGCGGCGATTGGCCTGTGCGGCAATACTAAAGGTATCGCCTGTATTTTAGGAACCGGTTCGAGCAGCTGTTATTACGATGGAAAAAAAATTAAAAAGAATAATCCCGGCCTTGGTTATGCGCTGGGAGACGAAGGGAGCGGGGCATACCTGGGGAAAAAAGTATTGCAATATTATTTATATAATACGTTTGATGAGGACCTGAGAGCCCGGTTTGACGCAGCTTATGTAACCAATGTGACGGAAATTTTAGAAAACGTATATAAAAAACCACTTCCCAACCGCTATCTGGCCTCATTTGCAAAATTTTTAGCAGATAACAGGGGGCATTATATGATTGAAAACATTATAGAAGACGGTTTAAATGATTTCTTTTTCACCCATCTTTGCAAATATGCCGAAGTCTGGAAATATCCTGTAAACTTTGTAGGAGGTGTGGCTTTTGGGTTTAAAGATGTTATAAAGGAGCTTTGTGCAACTTATAACTTTGAGCCTGGCAGGATCATGCAAAAACCAATGAAAGGATTAATTGAGTACCATAGCCGCTAAGCAGTTTATAGTTGCGCGGCAAATTTAAAAGGAGTATGTTAAAACAAAAAAACCTTGTATCTGAAAAAATAACGGAGCAGCCCAGTCACTACGATCATCTGGAAAAAATGAGCATCCGGGATCTGTTGATCTCAATAAATAATGAAGATCAAACCGTGCCTGTTGCTATAAAGGCAGCTATTGGCCAGATTGAAAAACTGATTGAGGCTATTGTTGACCGGATGATGGCCGGCGGGCGCCTGTTTTATATTGGCGCAGGCACCAGCGGCAGGTTAGGCATTTTAGATGCCAGCGAAATCCCTCCTACTTATGGTATGCCGCCAGGCGTGGTAATAGGTGTGATAGCCGGTGGCGACAAAGCGATAACCACACCGGTTGAAAACGCAGAAGACGACGAAGAGCAGGGATGGCTTGATCTGAAGGCTTTTAATATCAATCCCAAAGATGTTGTTGTGGGGGTAGCGGCAAGCGGTACTACACCCTATGTAATTGGGGCCTTAAAATGTTGCAGGGAAAATAACATTACAACAGGCAGTATATCCTGCAATCCTAATGCAGATATCAGCAAAGTGGCCGATCATCCCATAGAAGTGATTGTTGGCCCTGAGTTTGTTACCGGCAGTACCCGTATGAAAAGTGGCACCGCTCAAAAGTTAGTGCTGAATATGATCTCAACAACGGTTATGATACAATTAGGAAGGGTAGAAGGTAACCGTATGGTAAATATGCAGTTAACTAACGATAAGCTGGTGGACAGGGGAACAAAAATGGTTATGGAACAAACAGGAATAACCGATTATGAAATTGCCAAGAAATTATTATTGGAAAAAGGCAGCGTTAAGCGAGCCGTCGATTCGGTTGCTCATAGCTGAAAAATATGCTGCCTGTACTATACTCCGCAAAGTGTAAAAAAGAGATTTTGAACTAATTTATCCCTTGCGCACTATCAAAAAAGGAAGGCGAACCACCTTCCTTTTTATTTTGATATAACAAATTTCTCTTGGAGTTATTTTGTAGCGGCGTTGGCAGCATTTACTTTTTTTGCAAGTTTGCTTTTTAAGTTGGCAGCTTTGTTGCGGTGAATAATGCCACGCTTTGCCAGCTTATCGATCATGCTTTCTACAGAAGATAATTTATCAGATGCTTCTTTACTGTCTGCAGCTCTCAGATCCCTTATGGCATTACGGGTAGTTTTACCATAATACCTGTTTCTATCCCTACGTTTTGCTGCCTGACGGGCATCTTTTTTTGTAGCTTTATGATTGGCCATCTCTTTTAATTTTTGGACGGCAAAGGTAAGGAGATTTTTTAGAAAAACAACTTTATTTTATTTTTTTATAATGATCTGCCTTCGTGGCACTAATGTTGCGCTTTATTGCAAAGAGCATAAAGTTAAGATCCGCCTTTTAACGCTCTTTATTGTGCCCTATTCAAATTTAATCTTAATTTCGCAAAATTAATGTGCGATCTACCGGATTGGTACACGCTCGAAGTATAAAAATTATATTTATTATTTATATATTAACGATTCATTTATAATGAAAGATTTTTCTTACATCACAAATTCTTCTCCTGCTTTTATTGAGAATATGTATAAAGAATTTGTGGCTGATCCTGACAGTGTTGATGTTGAATTACGTAAATTTTTTGAAGGGTTCGATTTTGCAGTGGCCGGCAGTAACGGCAATGGCCAGGCTCTAAAAAACGGGGTAGCCGCCGGTAGCGCAACAACGGCGCTTCCCGGAAAAAATAACTGGAGAAAAGAACTCGCTGTGTATCGACTGATCCTGGGTTACCGTAATAAAGGCCACCTGCTGGCTAATACAAATCCTATTAAAAAACGGAAAGACCGCGGGGCCAATGTGGAGCTTTCTTTTTATGGACTAAGCGAAGCTGATCTGGATACGGAATTTGAAGCGGGCAGCCTGGTTGGTTTAGGTACCACTACGCTCAGAAATATTTTTACAAACCTGCAAAACTGGTATGCAGGCCACGTAGGCGTTGAATTTAAGTATATCAGCGACCAGAAAAGAGTTGACTGGATCACTAATGAAATAGAAAAGAATTTTTCCAAACCATTGTCTTTGGAGCAAAAGAAACGGATCCTGGAAAAATTAAACCAGGGTGTGATGTTCGAAAAATTCCTGCATACCAAGTATGTAGGGCAAAAAAGGTTCTCCCTGGAAGGCGGCGAAACCAGTATTGCAGCACTGGATGCTATCATCAGCAAATCTGCGGAAGAAGGCGTAAAAGAAGTGGTGATAGGTATGGCGCACAGGGGCAGGCTGAATGTGCTTGCCAATATATTGGGCAAAACCTATGAGCAGATCTTCAGCGAGTTTGAAGGAACAGGAGAAATCAACCAGACGATGGGCAGCGGTGATGTTAAGTATCACCTTGGCTTTGGCAGCGAAATACAAACACCCGGCGGTAATAGCGTACACCTTAAGTTAATGCCCAATCCTTCTCATTTGGAAGCGGTGGATCCTGTGGTGGTTGGTTTTGCAAGAAGCAGCGCCAATAATATTCATGACGAGGAATATAACCGTGTATTACCTATTTTAATACATGGCGATGCAGCAGTGGCCGGCCAGGGCATTGTATATGAGTTATTACAAATGAGCAAACTTCCGGGGTATGCTGTGGGCGGCACTTTACATTTCGTTATTAATAACCAGATAGGGTTCACAACCGATTTTGAGGATGCGCGCAGTGCGAATTATTGCACCTCGCTTGCAGCGATGACCCAGAGCCCTGTATTTCACGTGAACGGGGACGACCCTGAAGCGGTGGTTAAATGTGCCGAAATTGCAGCACGTTACCGCAGCACTTTCCATGATGATGTTTTTATCGATATGGTATGTTACCGCAGGCACGGCCATAACGAAGGAGACGATCCTAAATTTACGCAGCCCTCCATGTATGCCTTAATCGACAAACATCCTAATCCGAGAGAGGTATATGTAAAATATTTACTGGATAACGGTGAAGAAGATGCAAAAGAGCTGGCCAAAGAAATGGAAACCAAATTCTGGGCAGATCTGCAGGACCGGTTGGATGAGGTGAAACAGCATCCGTTGCCGTATACCTATCAGACGCCTGAACTGTTATGGAAACAATTGCGGAAGGCCACGCCCGAAGATTTTGAAAAAAGCCCTTCAACAAAAGTTTCTGAGGAGGACTTTGCTAAAGTATTTGAGTCGATAATGACCATTCCGGAAGGATTTAAACCTTTGAAAAAAGTAGATAAGCTTTTAAAAGATAAAGTAAAACTTTTTCAGGAAGAAGGAAAGATCGATTGGGCCACTGCAGAGTTGCTGGCCTTTGGAACAGTGATGGTTGATGGCGCTGATGTGCGTATGAGCGGCCAGGATGTAGGTCGGGGTACATTCAGTTCAAGACATGCTATTTTAAGAGACGAGGTAACCAATACTTCTTACAACCGTTTAAGCAACATTCCGGGTGCACAGGGAAAGGTCAGGATATACAACTCTTTGCTCAGCGAAAATGCGGTGTTGGGATTTGAATATGGGTATGCTTTAGCCACGCCCAATGCTTTGGTGTTGTGGGAAGCCCAGTTTGGGGATTTTGTGAACGGTGCGCAAACGATCATCGATCAGTTTATAACAGGGGCAGAGCAAAAGTGGAACAGGATGAACGGTATAACCATGTTATTACCACACGGATATGAAGGGCAGGGACCTGAGCACAGCAGCGCAAGAATGGAAAGATTTTTAATCGCCTGTGCCGAATTAAATATAGTAGTCACCAATATCACAACGGCAGCCAATTATTTTCATGCCTTAAGAAGGCAGCTGGCATGGCCGTTCAGGAAACCCTTGATCAACTTTGCTCCCAAGGCCAATTTACGGCATCCCGGTACTTATTCGGGTAAAGACGAGTTTCTCAGTGGTTCGTTCAGGGAAGTGATTGATGATGCGTATGTGAATGCCGGCGCCGTTAAAAAAGTGTTGTTATGCAGTGGCAAGGTTTATTACGATTTACTGGAAAGGCAGCAAAAAGAAGGCCGCAAAGATGTGGCTGTTGTACGCCTCGAACAGATCTATCCTTTACCGGAAAAGCAACTGGCTGCCCTATACGAAAAGTATAAAAATGCTGTCTGGTACTGGGTACAGGAAGAACCATTAAACATGGGGGCGGCTTCGTTCCTGCAAATGAATCTTAAAAATATCAATTATGGTATTATTGGCCGGAAAGCCAGCGCTTCTACGGCTTCAGGTTTCATGAAGGTACATAAGGCCGAGCAGGAAGAGATCGTAAATACGGCGTTTACTATTTGATAAAGATATCTTTTAGTTTATTAAATATCGGGCGGAATAGAAATTCCGCCCTCTTATATTCAAAACTAAACATGAGATATTTATATCAATTTTTGGTTTAATGCTTTCACTACCGCTTCCGCCACGGAATTTACCTGCAGTTTTTCGTATATTTTTTTGATGTGGGTATTTACTGTATGAATGCTGAGCGCGCAGGCAGATGCAACCATTTTATGACTGTATCCTTTTACCAGGTAGCCTAATACTTCCTTTTCCCGCGGTGTTAATGATATTTCCTGGTTGTTTTCGTAAAAAACATTTTTTTGAAAAGCGGTCAGTACTTTTTTGGCAATAGATGCCGTCATAGCGGCATCACCGTTATACACATCTTCCACCGCCTGCAGTATTTGCGCCGGGCTCGATTTTTTTAGAATATAGCCTGAAGCGCCTGCGCAAATGGAGGCAAATATTTTGTCATCATCTTCAAAAACCGTCTGCATCAGCACCTGCACTTTCGGAAAATTCATCCTGATCAGCTTTACGCCTTCAATGCCATTAACGTTAGGCATGTCTATATCCATTAAAACAACATCAGGAGCGGCTTTCCTGACGTCGGCTATTACATTGCTGCAATCAAAAAAAGTTCCGGTGCAGTTCATCCTGGACGAGGAGTTGATCAGCATACACAAGCTTTCTCTCCTGTAAGCATTATCATCAAATACGGCAACTTTTATACGGTCATTACTCATCTTATATTCAAAGATAGTTGAAGGGGAACTGGTAAATGATCACTAATTCGCGGGATGTTTTATATTCTTATAATTTTTGTAATTAATACAATACTTTCAAACAACAGTTTGTCATTTTTACGTAATTTGCCAAACTATTTAAAAAATCAATCTTATTTATGGCTGTTGACATAAAAGTGCCTGCGGTTGGCGAATCGATAAGTGAAGTGACCTTACTGAAATGGGTAAAAAAATCGGGAGACTATGTGGAAAGAGATGAAGTGATCGCAGAACTGGAAAGCGAAAAGGCCACTTTTGAAGTAAATGCAGAAAAAGCGGGTATTTTAACTACAGGTGTTAATGAAGGCGATACCCTGAATATAGGAGATGTGATCGCCTCCATCGATGATGCAGCAGCCAAGCCGGATCAGGCCGAAGAACCGGCGCCGGCAGCAGCAAAAGCCCCGGAGGAAAAGACAGAGGAGCAACCAGCCGGAGAGCTGAAAACGACCGGTAAAGAAGTAGAGGTGAAAATTCCTGCGGTTGGCGAATCGATAAGTGAAGTAACCTTATTAAAATGGGTGAAAAAATCGGGTGATTATGTAGAGCGGGATGAAGTGCTGGCAGAACTGGAGAGCGAAAAGGCTACTTTTGAAGTGAATGCAGAACTGGGGGGGATACTGGAAACATCGGTAAATGAAGGCGATACTTTAAAAATCGGGGATATTATCGCCAAAATAAAAGAAACAACAGGAAAACCTGCTCAGCCTAAGGCCGAAAAACCAGCGCCTGCAGCAGCACCAAAAGCTGCAGAAGCTTCTAAAGCAACAGCAGCCAAAGCGGATGTAAAAGCAACGCCGGTTGCTTCTGCGATTATTGCTGATAAAAAGGTCGATCCCAAAACAGTTACACCATCAGGTTTTTCCGGAAAGATTGTAAAAGATGATGT
>JASGEW010000058.1:0-5327 GCA_047606125.1 Niabella sp.
ATTATCAAACATCTAATGAACAAATACAGCATACCGCCCTCCAAGGTCGTGTGTGATGAAGACGGTTTGGGATCCGGAGTAGTTGATAAATTGAATTGCGAAGGATTCCTGAATGGCTCCCGGGCTAAATTGGACGAGAACTATAAAAACCTAAAGAGCCAATGTTACTACCGGCTGGCTGAAAAGATCAATAAAAACGAAATGTACATTGATTGCGATCAGCACATAAAAGAAAAGATCATCCAGGAGCTGGAACAGGTAAAACAGCTTCATCTCGATAGAGACGAAAAGAAAGCGATCATCCCAAAGGAAAAGGTAAAAGAAGTATTAGGCAGGTCACCTGATTATTCAGACGCTATCATGATGCGCATGTACTTTGATTTAATGCCTGTCTGTTGGTCAACCATTATATTTTAACGGCAAAATAACGGCAAAATTAGTTTTATTACGATCTTTTCGTAGATAGGTATATTTGTTATCTGTGTCCAATATCCCGCATGTCTATGCGGGATATTTTTATTGCGGCTGATCTGGGTAGTGTATGCGGGGTAGTATGCGTATATTACAAATTGCGTTACGCTACTGTTACAAATAAAATAAAAAACCTCATAACTGATTGATTTTAATCTAATTATGAGGAGTATTTTGTACCGCGTACGGGAATCGAACCCGTGATTCATCCGTGAAAGGGATGCGTCTTAACCCCTTGACCAACGCGGCTTGTTGTTTTTGGGAGTGCAAAGATAGGGCTATCAAACATTTCAACCAAAAACTTCAGGAAAAATTATGCGGATTATTTTATGGTAATAAATAAAGATGTAATATGTACACATTTTTATTTTAAAAATCACTAATTTCACGCCCTTAAAAAAGAGCACTTAATTATAATTAAACCATTTAGAAATCATGAGCACAGTAAAAGTAGCCATCAACGGCTTTGGTAGAATTGGTCGTTTGGCTTTCCGTCAGATCTATAATCAGCAAGGCATTGATGTTGTTGCGATCAACGATTTGACCAGTCCTAAAGTATTAGCACATTTGCTGAAATACGATTCAGCACAAGGTGGTTTTAAAGAGGATGTAAAACACACAGAAAATTCAATCATTGTAAACGGTCATGAAATAAACATATACGCACAAAAAGATCCGGCTCAAATTCCATGGGGCAATCACGATGTTGATGTGGTGCTGGAATGTACAGGTTTCTTTACTGACAAAACAAAAGCAGAAGCACATCTTACGGCAGGTGCGAAACGTGTAGTGATTTCCGCACCGGCTACAGGCGATTTAAAAACAATCGTGTTCAATGTAAACCACGACATCTTAGATGGCAGTGAGACGATCATCAGCTGTGCATCTTGCACTACCAACTGCCTGGCGCCAATGGCAAAAGTACTGGATGATACTTATGGTATTGAATTAGGTATCATGACTACCATCCACGCTTACACCAACGACCAGAACACATTGGATGCCCCGCACCCTAAAGGCGATTTAAGAAGGGCAAGGGCCGCCGCCGCCAATATTGTTCCGAACAGCACCGGCGCTGCAAAAGCGATTGGCCTGGTATTACCCAACCTGAAAGGTAAACTGGATGGTAGCGCTCAGCGTGTTCCAACCATTACCGGTTCTATTACCGAGCTGAATGTGATCCTTAAAAAAGTGGCTACTGCAGAAGAAATAAATGCTGCAATGAAAGCTTCCGCCAATGAAAGCTTCGGTTACAACGAAGATGAAATCGTGAGCAGTGATGTAATTGGTACCCATTATGGTTCTTTATTCGACGCTACTTTAACGAAGGTGATGAATGTAGGGGACAAGCATATTGCACGCACAGTATCCTGGTACGATAATGAAATGAGCTATGTTTCTCAGTTGGTTCGTACTGTTGAATACTTTGCGAAGCTGATAAGCAAATAATTTTGTAATGAAAAAGAAAGCGGAACATTAAGTTCCGCTTTTTGATTTTTATGCAACCGGCATTTGTGCATAATCCGGTAAGCAGGCGCCGCACGCTTGTGCCGGAGTACATAACCGGGCAACATTTTCTTATCAGGTATTTTTTAACTTATTAACTTCATAATTATGTCTAAATTCTCGAATTACAACTTTAAAGGTCAGAAGGCCTTGGTGCGCGTGGATTTCAATGTTCCGTTAAACGAGAACCTGGAAATTACTTCCGATGCACGCATGAAGGCTGCAGTACCTACTATAAAAAAAATATTGGCAGACGGGGGCAAAGTGATCCTGATGTCTCATTTAGGCCGTCCTAAAAACGGACCTGAGGATAAATTTTCTTTAAAGCACCTGGTACAGCATTTGAGTGAATTGCTCGGCGGGGCGCCCGTATTATTTGCCACCGATTGTATTGGCGAGCAGGCATACCTTACTGCCGATATGATGCGCGAAGGAGAGGTATTGCTTTTGGAAAACCTGCGTTTTTATAAAGAAGAAGAAAAAGGGGATGAAGCATTTGCTGAAAAGCTAAGCAAATTGGGAGATGTATATGTGAACGATGCATTTGGTACGGCCCACCGGGCACATGCTTCAACAGCTATTATTGCAAAGTTCTTTCCTTCAGAAAAGAGAATGTTTGGCCTGTTGATGGAGAATGAAGTAAACAGCGCCCAGAAGGTATTAAACCAGAGTGAAAAACCATTTACTGCAATATTAGGCGGCGCAAAGGTTTCCGATAAGATACTGATCATCGAAAACCTGATGGAAAAAGCTACCGATATTATTATTGGCGGGGGTATGGCCTATACCTTCTTTAAAGCTTTGGGCGGCAATATCGGGGCCTCTCTTTGTGAAGCAGACCGGTTAGATACAGCAAAAGAAATACTTGAAAAAGCAAAGGAGAAAAATGTAAGCATCCATTTACCGGGCGAAAGCATTATTGCCGATAAGTTTGCCGCGGATGCCGATACTTCCGAAGGGCCCAGCAACAATATTCCCGAAGGATGGATGGGCCTGGATATTGCCGGTGAGGCAAGAACACAGTTCGCAAACGTCATAAAAAAATCCAAAACCATTTTATGGAACGGGCCCATGGGGGTTTTTGAAATGGAGAAATTTCAGGGAGGAACAAAAGCGATTGCCGATGCGGTTGCCGAAGCTACTCAAAATGGAGCCTTCTCTTTAGTGGGCGGAGGCGACAGTGTTGCTGCCGTCAACAAATTTGGTTATGCAGATAAGGTTAGCTATGTATCTACAGGCGGTGGCGCCATGCTCGAATTTTTTGAGGGAAAAGTATTACCGGGTATAGCAGCGGTTGAAGAAGCGTAATTTATAAATTGATGGGTTTAAAATGCGGAACTTTTAAGGTTTCGAATTTTTGCTATAAAAATGCTATGGATGAAATTTAGAGTATTGTTATTTACCTGCTTCTTTGCCGGCATTTCTTCAGGCTTGTCTGCCCAAAAAATCACCAACGAAATACAGGGTTATTTCAAGGCTGCTTCTGATACGGCCTTATATGATTATTTTGCTTTTGATGGTAACGGGTCTGTTGATATAGTAGGATTGGGTACGGGCTATTACTTTCAAAAAGATGATACATTGATCGTGTATCCTGATAAAAGTATTTTTAAGTTCATCGTGAAAGACGACCAGTTGTATGGTGTATCTGACTGGGTGAGCGGTGGTATATGGAAAAAAGAAAAGGACTCGGTTGTAATCAGCGCCAGGATTGATGCGGAAGCATCCGATGCCCGTGCCATGCTTTTGTATAAGTATTACCAGTTAAAAAATAGTGTAGGAGAGTGGGCATTTCTGGAAGGTTCAGATACCAGCTACGAAAATTCGCTCAGAAGTCTTTGTGATAGTGGTTTGTCTAAAGCCTGCCTCGATCTGGCGGGCTTGAAAATACTGGAAGATATGGGAGGTGTAGGGAGTCTTTTAAGCGCTAAAAAGGAGGTTGAGGAAAGGGCGCCTAATGAGGAAGTGCTGAATATCATATATGAGGCAATAGGGATCGGCGATCTCAATGGTTATAGTGTACTGGGTGGCTATTATGCTTTAATTGGAGATATGGATATGGCTAAAGAGATGCTTACAATAGGTGCTGATCTTGGATGCAGTAAATGTAGTATGGCCTTGTTTAGTTTAACGTTGGAAGAAGAAATGCAAAAAACGGAAAATGAAGAATAGGATATCTGAAATTCCTCCGGAGCAGCAGGGAGTATTATAAATAAGCGTTATTTAAACAGGCAGTTATGTAGTTTTGCAGGGTATGGGCAGTTTTTTCTCTTTAAAAAAATTAGCACGAAGCTTTGGTTACGCTTTTAGTGGTCTGGGCCAGGCTGTTCGATCAGAACAAAACGTGAAAGTGCATATAGTCGCTGCTATTGCTGCCATTACAGGGGGATTTGTTTTACGGATCTCTGCAGCCGAGTTTATAGCTGTGCTAATTTGTATTGGCCTGGTTATAGCTTTCGAGATGTTTAACACCGCGGTGGAAAAGCTTTGCGATTTTGTGTCGCCTGAATATCATACGCAGATAAAATTAATTAAAGATCTCAGTGCAGGCGCCGTATTGGTTATGGCAATCATCTCATTTATAACAGGGATGGTGATCTTTTTACCCAAAATATATTCACTAAATGTGCATAACTGTTAAAAACTAACACTGCAGGATGGTAATTTCGTTAGATAAGTTTAAATTCGCGCCTCAATATTTTAAACAATAATTAAACAGGCAATGCAAAGAGTTTACAATTTTTCGGCCGGTCCTTCCGCGCTTCCGGAAGCGGTTTTGAAAAAAGCACAAAGCGAAATGCTGTGCTATGGCACAAGTGGTATGAGCGTAATGGAAATGAGCCACCGCTCCAAAGACTTTATGGCCATTATTGACTCGACAGAAAGTACATTGCGTGAGCTGATGAAGGTTCCGGATAACTACAAAATATTATTTCTTCAGGGTGGTGCGTCGTCGCAGTTTGCAATGGTACCGTTAAACCTGATGAATAAAAATAAAAAAGCGGATTACGTAAATACAGGGGCATGGTCTAAAAAAGCTATCAAAGAAGCGAAACGTTACGGTACGGTAAATGTGGTGGCTTCTTCGGAAGATAAAACCTTTAATTATATACCCGAATTAGATCCGTCTACGTTTGATAAAGATGCTGATTATTTTCATATTACTACCAATAATACAATTTACGGTACACGTTACGCTGAATTGCCGGATACAGGAAATGTTCCTTTAGTAGGCGATATGTCTTCAGATATTCTTTCCAGGTACTATGATGTTTCCAGGTTTGGATTGATATACGCCGGCGCGCAAAAAAATCTTGGCCCGGCAGGCGTTACGGTGGTAATTATCCGGG
>JASGEW010000059.1:0-39968 GCA_047606125.1 Niabella sp.
TGACGGCAAAGAGCGACTACCTGAGCAGAACCTGGCTCGACAACTTTATAAAAAGCTATGTTGAACGGGATTTGAACCAGCTTTTCCATCAAAACTTTTCAACACCGCTGGTTCGCAATTTCTGGCAGGTAAAATCTCCGAAAATATATATAAGAGACAGCGGGCTGCTGCACCGTCTTGCAGGCATTATGAACATGGATGAACTAAAGGGAAATATACTTATCGGCGCCTCCTGGGAAGGTTATGCTATTGAACAGATCGCACAGATAAAGCAGGAGGCGCTTTCTATGTTTTTCTACAGAACGCATAACGGCGCAGAGCTGGACCTGGTACTTGTTAAAAAAAACAAAGTGTACGCTACCGTTGAAATAAAAACAAGCAGCGCTGCCATGCCCCCGCGCGGATTTTATGAAAGCAACGAATACCTGAAGCCGGCCAAAAGTTTCGTAATAACCCCTTCGGGAGATCCTTTCCCCGACAAAAACGGAACCCTCCATTGCAGCCTGAAGCATTTTTTATTAAGCGAATTACCTAAAATATAACCATGAAATTTTAAAATTAAACTTTAAATTTTCATGGTTAATAAATAACACTTCCTGTTGCCTCTTTTTGCGCTTTCACATAAGATGGTTCAGTTTCTCTTGGGGTATGTGAATGAAAGTAAACTTAAAACGAAGCATTGCTTTACAAAAAATTCAAATATTTTTAACACTAATTTCCTGTCATTTCTTCAATTTTAGGTAATCTTAAAATCACAAAACATGGGAGCATTTGTAATTTCAAAAAGGAAAAATGGTGAATACCAGTTCAACCTTAAAGCCGGCAATAGCCAAACGATTCTTGCAAGCGAAGGTTATACGACCAAAACAACTTGTGAAAACGGAATTGCATCCGTAAAAGCCAATGCGCCAAATGACGCACGATATGACAGGCTTACTGCAAAAAATGGCAAGCCCTATTTCAGTTGAAAAGCTGGAAACGGCCAGGTTATTGGCACCAGCGAGATGTATGAAACGGAGGCAGCAAGAGATAATGGCATTGAGTCGGTTAAAAAGAACGCGCCCAGCGCTTCTGTAAAAGAAGAAACTGAATAGCAAGACATTTTCGTTAACAAAAGGGGTTAGGAAATCTTCCACCCCATTTTTTGTTTTCCTGATTTATTTTTTCACGCTTACCTTCCAGATAATACCACCCGAATCATCATTCACCAGCAATGATCCGTCAGGGGTAACGGTTACACCTACAGGCCGCCCATAAACTTCACTTGTACCTGCGTTTGCAATGAAGCCGGTCAAAAAATCTTCAGGCTTTTGAGGTTTCCCGTTTTTAAAAGGAACAAAAACAACTTTATAACCCGAAAGCTGCGACCGGTTCCACGAGCCATGCTGCCCGATAAAAGCTCCGTTTTTATATTTAGCCGGGAATTGTTTGCCGGTATAAAACACCAGGCCGAGTGAAGCAGTGTGTGAACCCAGCGGCACGTCTGGAATAATAGCTTTATCCACCATTTCCTGGTGCGGATCGCTGCTCCAGCGTGGATCCTTTATTTTACCATAATAGCTGAAAGGCCAGCCATACCAGCCGCCACGCTTTACGCTGGTTGCATAATCAGGTACAATCTCATCTCCCAGCTCATCCCGCTCATTAACGGCTGTCCAGAGTGCGCCGGTTACGGGGTTCCAGTCCAGTCCCACAGGATTACGCAAGCCATTGGCATATATCTGCAGTCCCGTTCCATCAGGGTTTGCTTCATATATCAATGCACGGCCTTCTTCCGCAGCAACACCATGCTCACCTACATTGCTTGCCGACCCCACGGTAACATATATTTTACTTCCGTCTTTGTTGGAAATGATATTTCTTGTCCAGTGATTATTATAACCGCCGGCATACAGCGATATTATTTTTTCGCCCGGTACGGTAATGATCGTATCATCCTCTTTATAAGGATAGCGATAGATGCCATCGGTATTACCCACATAAAAATAATTGCCCAGTATCAGCATCCCGAAATTCCGGTTCAGGTTGTTGAGAAATACATACCGCTGATCTGGCCGACCGTCTTTATCTGCATCGCGCAATAAAATAATATCGTTAGCCGTTTTGCGCGTGCCTGCTTCTGCCACAAAATAGTCGCCATTGGGAGCAATGTAAGTCCAGCGAGGGTTCTGAAGGTTATCAGCAAACCGTGTAACCGTAAACCCTTCAGGTGCTTTTGGAGTAAGATCTTCAGGCCAGCCAATTACTTTACTGTTATTACTGACTGATGCTGTTTTAAAAGGCGCTACCAGCGTTATAGGTCCCACAGCCGTTTCTATAATGTTTGCCGGTGCTTCTGCTAATTGCTTTTTTACAGCATCATCTACTTTATTTTGCGCGTGAGCATATAAGGACGCGGTTATTAAACCCAGCACCGCCAGAAGGTATTTTATGGACATAGTAAAAGGTATTTATTAATTAAAAAGCCTGGAATAAAATATACCTGCCTGCATCTTTATAACCAGTGCTGTACATATTACCTCAACAAATATGCCTGATACCGTTGATAAATAATAAATGATTTACTCAAACTCATAACCAATATCCCTGCGGTAATACATATCATCAAACTTAATGCCGGCCAGGGTTTCTCTTGACCTGGCAACTGCCCCGCTTATGGTATCAGCAAAAGAAGTAACACAAAGCACCCGTCCGCCATTGGTAACCACCTGCCCGCCAGCTTCTTTTGTGCCGGCCTGAAATATAATCACCTCCCCCAACCCCTCCGAAGGAGGGGGGAAGGTGATGTTAAATCCTTTCTCGAAACTGCCCGGATAGCCGCCGCTTACGGCCACTACCGTTACCGCAGCGCGCGCGTCGGTTTCAATTTTTATGTTGCCTAATTTATTTTGTGCAGCAGCAAGACAAAGTTCTGCAATATCATTTTTTAAACGCGGCATCACTACTTCCGTCTCCGGATCGCCCATGCGGCAGTTATATTCAATTACATAAGGCTCGTTATGCACCTTTATTAGCCCGATAAAGATAAAGCCGGTATAATTAATATTTTCCTTATCAAGTCCCTGTACCGTAGGATCAATAATTTTTTCTTTTGCCTTTTGCATAAAATCGTCTGTAGCAAAAGGCACCGGGCTTACGGCTCCCATGCCGCCTGTATTTAAACCCGAATCCTTTTCGCCTATACGTTTATAATCCTTTGCCTCGGGAAGTATTACATATTCTTTTCCATCAGTCAACACAAAAACGCTCATTTCAATGCCGTCCAGGAACTGCTCAATTACCACTGTTCTGCCGGCATCTCCAAACTTAGCTTTTACCAGCATCTCTTCAAACTCAATGATTGCATCCGCATGTGTTTGACAGATCACCACGCCTTTACCGGCAGCCAAACCATCCGCTTTCAGCACAACCGGTAATGAATGATCTTTTAAATAATTCACGCCTTCTTCAAATTGTTCAGCCGAAAATTCCCTGTAAGCTGCTGTAGGGATCTGATGTCTTTCCATAAAGGCTTTGGCAAACGCTTTGCTGCCCTCGAGCTGTGCCCCGTATTGAGAGGGTCCGATAAAGTGAATATGTTTAAGCTCGTCCTTTTGAAAATGATTCCAGGCGCCCTTCACCAATGGCTCTTCGGGCCCTGCAATAACCATTTCAACATTATTATCCAAACAAAACCTGCCTAACGCTTCAAAATCGGTGATGCTTATATTAACATTGGTACCGCATTGTGCCGTGCCCGGGTTGCCCGGTGCGATAAACAGATCATGTTTTCCATTTCCCCGTTCTTTAATGTTCCATGCTAATGCGTGCTCCCTGCCGCCGCCGCCTAATATTAATACTTTCATTTATTGATATCCATTTTTAAGAGAGGGTAAAGATAATAAAGCATAATAGTTGCTGCCCTTCAATTTATATTCAAATATCCACAATTTCCCCGATCTGTCTTATAATTGCATACAACTAATCGCTATATTTACCAATCTTGATTAAAAAATCATAATATATGTCCGCAACCGAAAACGACTTTTTTAAGAGCCGCGTATTAGGCCATCCTTCCGGTTTATTTGTTTTATTTTTTACAGAAATGTGGGAGCGTTTCTCCTATTATGGTATGCGCGCACTGCTTGTATTGTTTCTTACTTCCTCCTTATTAGGCGATAATCCGGGCTGGGGCTGGCCCAGGGAACATGCACTGGCGCTTTATGGTTCCTACACCGGTCTTGCTTATTTAACGCCAATACTGGGAGGATATTTTGCAGACAGGGTTTTAGGTTACAGATGGGCAGTAATATTAGGTGCTTTTTTAATGACACTGGGACACGCTTCAATGGCTATAGAAAGCCATAGCGCATTTTTATATACAGGACTTGTATTACTTGTTTTAGGTATCGGTTTTTTTAAACCCAATATGACCTCTATTGTATCGGAGCTATATAAAAAACATCCGGAAAAGAAAGACGGCGCCTATACTATTTTTTATATGGGTGTCAACTCGGGTTCATTTTTGGGAATGTTGCTTTGTGGCTATTTAGGTGAAAATTTGGGTTGGAGCTATGGCTTCGGGCTTGCGGGCATTTTTATGTTTGTGGGCATGCTGCAATTTTATTTTACACAGGGCATTTTTGGCAACGTAGGATTAAAACCCCAAAAGGCAACGGATAGCGAAGCAACAACTGAAACGGCAGCATCTGTTGAAGCCAATATTATTGAAGCAAAACAGCATGTAGAAGCTATAGACAGGACCCTCCTGAATCCGTTTTCCAGGTTCGACACTTTTGTGATCATAATTGTTTCTGTTTTGGGCCTTGCCTGGATCATCAATGATCCTATGTCGAAAATATCTTCATATAATCTCTTCAATTTTAAGATCGGCAGTTTAGATGGCAACAGTTTTGTAATAATTGTGGCTTTTGCACTATTTATCTTTATATTGTTCAAACGTATATTCCAGTATGACGCATTGTTGCGCGACAGGATGATCGCTATTGTTGTTCTGGCGTTTGTATCTATGTTTTTCTGGGCCTCCTTTGAGCAGGCCGGCGGCTCTATGAGCATTTTTGCCAGGGATTATACAGACAGGGTTTTAACAGATCACAGCAAACTGGCATTTAACATTATCAATACACTGATTGTGGTAATACCCGTAGTTGTTATTTCATATGTGTTGATGAAACTGTTCAGACAAACATTTGCAAAATATGCCTTAGGCAATATTATTTTAGCTGCAGGCTTTGTGCTGATCTGGATATTGGCTGTTTATATGCTGTACCACCAGTTCGTTGCAGAAAAAACCGAAGTTCCTGCAAGCTGGTTTGGATCATTGAACGCTTTATTTATTATTACTCTGGCGCCTTTAGTTTCCAAAATATGGGAAAGCAGGTTGAACCCGCCGGCTACTATAAAAAACGGTTTGGGGATGATCTTACTGGGTATTGGTTTTGCAGCGCTCGCTTTTGGCGCATCAGGTATACCACAGGGGGCAAGAGTGGCTTCAGTAAGCATGATATGGCTGGTGCTGGCCTATTTGTTCCATACGCTGGGAGAATTGTTTATTTCCCCGGTAGGACTTGCTTATGTAAGCAAATTAGTGCCAAGCCGCATGGTAGGTATTATGTTTGGCATCTGGTATCTGCATATGGCAATTGGTAACAAGCTGGCCGGCACAATAGGCGGACAAATTGATAAAATAACGGAAACCTATTCTTTACAAACATTTTTCCTCATTTTCACTTTAATACCTATTGTTCTTGGCATCCTGATTATGCTGATAACACCCATTATGAGAAAACTAATGCATGGGGTCAGGTAGCTGCGAAAAGTTTACAAAACAGGTAGTAAAACAACTTTTTTCATATCTTTCATATATATTTTTTATACCAATATGCAAACATTAGAACAGATCCAGTCTTTTAAAGGTCGCTACCCCAAACAAATATGGTATATGTTTCTTATAGAAATGTGGGAGCGCTTTTGCTTTTACGGTATGCGCGGCGTACTTACTATTTTCATGGTGGACAGCATGCGCGGCGGTCTGGGCTTGTCGGAGCATGACGGGCAAATAAAATATGGAACCATACAGGCTTTTGTATATGCATTTACTTTTTTGGGAGGTATTTTTGCCGATAAAATATTAGGATTTAAAAAATCGTTGGTTTTTGGAGCGCTGGTGATGATCGCTGGTAATTTTTTGATTGCGGCCAACCCGCAGCAATTTTTTTATTGGGGCATTACCTGCAGCGTAATTGGTACCGGTTTTTTTAAACCCAATATTACCTCAATGGTAGGCTTTTTGTACAAAGATGGAGATGAGCGCAGGGATGCGGGATTCAGCCTTTTTTATTCGGGTATTAACCTGGGTGCCTTTTTTGGGGGCATTGTATGCGTGTACTTAGGTAAATCGCCGGATTGGGGATGGGCCTATGCTTTTATTGCATCTGGTATTGTGATGATCATTGGCCTTATTACCTTTTTACTCACCAGGAAATATTTTAAACCGATCGGGAATAAACCCGGCAGCAACGAGGAACTGCAGGTAACAGATATCAGCAATACCCTACAGGTTACCCAGGCTACTGTACGTACTGGTAATAATGCACCCTGGAAAGAGTATGCTGTTTACGCCGGTGCCATCCTGGCCATTCCACTCATCCTGATATTGATAAAGAACGCCAATTTTACGCAATTATTTATGTATGTATTGGCTGCCGTTGCTGTTATTTATTTTCTCTTCGAAGTTTTCAGGCAAAAAGAAGAAGGGGCAAAACCCAAGCTTTTCGCAGCTTTTATTTTTATATTTTTCTATTTTGTATTTGAAACCTTTTTTGAACAGGCAGGCGGTTCTTTAGCCATTTTTGCAGAGAAGAACCTTTCGCATACCATGTTCAGCTTCCTTAATATGGACCCGAATATGGTTAATAATTCAGCCAATTCATTCTTCATTATTTTTCTTGGCCTGGTAATGGGTATGTTCTGGATATGGCTTTCGAAAAAAAAGGCTGAGCCCAATGCTATTATAAAATTCGGCATCAGCTTTTTATTTATGGCCCTTTCTTACTACTTCTTCTTTTATTTAAGATATACCGCAAACGGGCAGGGCACAGAAGCTTCTTTGGGGATTTTCACTTTAGCTTATTTACTAATATCTATTGCAGAGATCTGTTTATCGCCAATAGGCATGTCGATCGTAACCAAACTTTCGCCAAAAAAAATACAGGGTTTGATGATCGGACTATGGTTCCTGGCAAGCGCTTACGGGCAATATGGTGCAGGTTTACTGGGCGCTGCAATGGCATCAGAGACCACCAAAAAGGTAAGCGCCAATGCCGATATTGACCGGCTGATCAATTATACGCAGGGCTATAAAGAAATGGCAGTCATGTGTGTCATCGCAGGCGTTCTGCTGATCATCTGTTCTCCATTCATCAAAAAACTGATGCGTGGTGTAAAATAAACTTTCCCCTTTACAGGCAATTGTTTTGAGAGAAGCCTTGCTACTCTTATTTTTTGAACGTGAGATTTAAACTGCAAAATCATCGCATTCCCTGTAAGCCTGCACCAGCCTTTGCTCCCCTTCTTTACCAGGTTTTGAAATGCCATGCTCCATCCCCATCACACCTTTGTATCCTTTATCGTATAAAAACTTAAAAACATTCTTATAATTTATTTCGCCGGTGGTTGGCTCTTTCCGGCCCGGGTTATCTCCAATTTGTATATAGGCAATTTCTTCCCAGCTCAGTTCCATATTCTTTATAAGATTACCCTCATTTTTTTGCATGTGATAAATATCATAGAGTATCTTACAACCTGCGCTGTTTACCCCTTTGCATATTTCGTAGGTTTGCGCCGATGTTCTTAAAAACAGGTCAGGCGTATCGCTCAGCGGCTCCAGCACCATTACTATACCATGCGGTTCAAAAATATCAGCGCCGCGGCGCAATGCTTCAATTACATTTGCGGTTTGAATGGCAAGCGGTAACGATTTTTCAAAATCGCCCGGCACCACTGTTACCCATTTGGCATTGCAGCGCCTGGCCACTTCCACCGATTTACGGCAACCTTCCAAAAATATATCAATATGTTCTTTTTTATTAGCGGCCAGTGTATTGGCTCCATTACCACCTTTTGGCACTACAAATACCCCCATGCGCATGCCCAGTTTTGCAAGTGTGTCTCCAATCTTATCCTGCATTTCAGGGCTGCGTCCGGCCATCCCGTTATCTTCGATAGATCTGAAACCCAGATCATACATGTATTTGATCTGATCAATAAAATCCTTACCGGCATTGTTTACAAACATGCCGTCATGGGGCGCATAGTCCAGCTTAAAGGGCTGGTCCTTTTTCACATTCGTTTTGCTAAACCCCGCAGTAGCTACGCCGATTGCACCCGCAGTCAACATACTGTTTTTCAAAAATGACCGTCTTTGCATCGCTATATTTTTTACCAAGATAGCTTTTAAAAAACAAAATCTTCCGTTCTGCCTCAGAAAAACAATTTCTTAAAATACAGCAACCTGTTTTTGAATTTAGTTTTATATCTTTAGCGCTATGCGATGCTTATTAATACTGGCGCTCAGCACCACATTTGTTTCAAAAAACCAGGCACAGACCCAGTCATTTGAAAAATACAGTCAAACCATTCCCGGCTCGTCCATTGCATTTGAAATGCTCCCCGTTAAAGAGGGCAGTTTTATAATGGGCGCCGATCGTTCCAAAGAAGCAGATGAGCAGCCTGCCCATGAAGTAAAAATAAGCGCATTCTGGATGGGCGCCAAAGAGGTAACCCATGATGAATATGCCGTGTACCTAAATGATGAGGGCTATGCCGAGAACAGTGATGTAGATGCTGTTACACGTCCGTCGAGGCCCTATATTGACATGACATTGGGCATGGGAAAAGAAGGCGGATTTCCGGCCAATAGCATGAAACAGCACGGGGCCATTATGTATTGTAAATGGCTGTATCAAAAAACAGGTATTTTTTACAGGCTGCCAACCGAAGCCGAATGGGAATATGCCTGCAGAGCCGGCACTACCACAAACTATCCTTTTGGCAACGATAGCGCGGCGTTAAAAGATTATGCCTGGTATGCGGCCAACAGCGATTACAAATATCATAAAACAGGCTTAAAAAAACCCAATGCCTGGGGGTTTTATGACATGCTGGGAAACGTGCAGGAATGGGTATTGGACCAGTATATAGCAGATGCATACAGCCATGTTAACAAGGGGGCGCAGGACCCTGTAATTACCCCAACGACAAAGCGCCCGTTAGCTTTACGCGGAGGAGATTATAACGATGATGCTGCAGCACTGCGCAGTGCCAAAAGGGCGCAATCCGACCTGATATGGAACCGGCGCGACCCCCAGATCCCTAAAAGCAAATGGTGGAATGCTGATGCTCCTTTTGTAGGTTTCAGAATGGTACGGCCTGTAAAACAACCCACTAAAGAAGAGGCGGAGCAATTTTTTGAAACATATTTGAATTTGTAAAAACCTCTTACATACAAAACAATAATGATGGATAATAAAACTACACGCAGAAAATTTGTACAACAAACCTCACTGATCGCAGGCGGTTTAATAGCCGGTCCTTTTTTAAGCAAAGCGAATTTCTTTTCAGGTGCCGACGGCATTATTAAAATTGCGCTGATTGGCTGTGGCGGCCGCGGTACCGGCGCAGCCATACAGGCGCTAAGTACTAAACAAAATGTACAGCTGGTAGCAATGGCCGATGCCTTCAAAGACCGGCTCGACGGCTGCTATAAATCAATTGCAGGCAACCTTGCTGAATCAGGCATAGACAAAAGCAGGCTACAGGTACCGGAAGACAAAAAATTTGTTGGTTTTGATGCTTATGAAAAAGCCATCCCATTGGCCGATGTAGTAATACTAACCACTCCGCCCGGCTTCAGACCTGTTCATTTTGAAGCGGCAGTTAAACAAGGCAAGCATATATTTATGGAAAAGCCTGTAGCTACAGACCCTGCAGGCATCAAAAAAGTTTTGGAAGTGGCTGCAATTGCCAGGCAGAAAAAACTGAACGTAGTAGTAGGTTTGCAAAGAAGGTATCAAAACTCTTACCGTGAACTGTTTAAAAGAAAAGATCTTATTGGCGATATTACTTCTGCGCAGGCCTGGTGGAATAACGATGGCGTATGGGTTCGGGAACGCCAGCCCAACCAGACCGAGATGGAATACCAGATGCGCAACTGGTATTATTTTAACTGGCTTTGCGGTGATCATATTGTAGAGCAGCACGTGCATAATATTGATGTAATCAACTGGTTCAAAGGCGGTTTCCCGGTTAAGGCGCAGGGCATGGGGGGCCGGCAGGTAAGAACGGATAAGAAATACGGCGAAATTTTTGACCATCATTTTGTTGAATTTACTTATGCAGACGGCAGTATACTCAACAGCCAGTGCCGCCATATTCCAGGTACAATGTCCCGGGTAGATGAATTGCTCATCGGCACAAAAGGAAAAATTTTAGGTGACGGGGCAATCATACAGGACCCGAAAGGTAACACGATCTATGCCTTTGATAAAAAAGGAGAAAATAACCCCTACCAAACCGAGCATGATGAGCTGTTTGAAGCCATAGCAAAAGGTGAATATAAATTTGATAATGCCGAATACGGTGCCCTGAGCACGCTCACGGGCATTGTTGGCCGTATGGCCACTTATAGCGGGCAGGTAATCGATTTTCAAAAAGCATTACAGAGTGGTATCGATATTATGCCCAAAGAATACAGCTTCAATGCTACTCCTCCGGTGGTACCCAATGCCGATGGCACTTACCCTATTGCGATTCCGGGAAAAACAAACTATAAGGTTTCGTAGAAATATATTTTATGAGAAAACCAGCAGGCGGCAACAATTGGTTGTCGCTTTTTTTATGATCTTTCCGGCAACGCCCCCGACCCGCGCACAGGGACTTGCAGAGAGACATTGCGAAGAATAGATTACTTTTATACCATGCCAACAAGACAAACAATTATTTTCCAGCAATGCCTCCTTACCGGCTTTGTGGGAATGCCAGGGACGTTGCGTAAATAGAATGAGCGTATTTATAATCATTTACGGTTAACAAACGCCTGCATGTCCTTTAAAAACTCATGCAATTCTTTCATGGAAGCGATAGGATCGGCGATGAGCAAGAATAATTTTCCGGTTTGTTTTAACCGGGCTTTATTGGTTTGGGTTTGCAGGTATTCAATGATCTTCTGGAAAATATCTGATTCAAAATAAGGGGAGTCAGAACGGTTGATAAAATGACAACGCAGCGTTTCGTTTTTAAGGCTCATTTTTTCAAAGCCCAGTTCAATTGCCAGTTTGCGGCATTTTACCGTTTCAAAAAGATCGTCTACCTGGGGCGGCACAGATCCGAAGCGGTCTGCCAGTTCATGATGCATTTCCTCCAGTTCTTCATCATTCTCACAGTTATCCAATCGCTGGTATAATGATAAGCGTTCGGTAATGTTTTCTACATATTCATCAGGTATCAAAATTTCCAGGTCGGTATCAATAGTACAATCGTGCACAAAATCATCCTGCTTGCTGATCTCCTCTTTAAACAGGTCTTTAAACTCGGTGCGCTTTAATTCGCGGATAGACTCGTCGAGGATCTTCTGGTACATTTCAAAACCTATTTCAGCCATAAAGCCGCTTTGCTCGCCACCTAATAAATTGCCGGCCCCGCGTATATCCAGGTCACGCATGGCTATCTGGAAACCACTGCCCAGTTCGCTATGCTGCTCCAGCGTTTGGAGGCGCTTGCGCGAGTCGCTGGGTAAAGTGCTCATAGGCGGCGCCAGCAGGTAGCAAAAAGCTTTTTTATTGCTGCGCCCTACCCTGCCCCGCAGCTGGTGCAGATCGCTCAGTCCAAAATGGTGAGCATTGTTTACCACAATGGTATTTACATTAGGAATGTCCACACCACTTTCAACAATATTGGTACAAAGCAGCACATCGTATTTCCGGTCAATGAAATCAAGAATCTTTTCTTCCAGCTGGTTACCTTCCATTTGCCCGTGCGCATAGCCAATTGACAGATCAGGGCAAAGCCCCTGTATCAGCGCTGCCATTTCTGCCAGACCGGCTACGCGGTTATGAATAAAGAAAACCTGTCCGCCCCGTTCTGTTTCAAAATAAATGGCTTCGCGGATAAAGTCTTCGTTAAATACGCGTACTTCGGTCTGGATGGGCTGACGGTTGGGCGGCGGTGTATTGATGATGCTTAAATCCCTGGCGCCCATCAGCGAAAACTGGAGCGTGCGCGGAATAGGTGTTGCCGTAAGCGTTAAGCAATCTACCGTAGTGCGTATCGTTTTTATTTTCTCTTTATGGGCCACGCCGAATTTTTGCTCTTCATCCACAATTAAAATTCCCAGGTCTTTAAATTTCACCTCTTTACCGATGATGCCATGTGTGCCTATGAGGATATCAATTTTACCGGCTTTCAGCTTTTCAAGCGTTTCCTTTTTCTCTTTGGCAGATTTAAAGCGATTGATAAAATCAACGGTTACCGGGAATTCCTTCAACCGCTCGCTGAACGTTTTATAGTGCTGAAAGGCAAGGATAGTTGTAGGAACCAGCACTGCAGCCTGCTTGCCATCCACACAGGTTTTGAACGCAGCACGGATGGCTACTTCTGTTTTACCAAAACCTACGTCGCCGCACACCAGCCGGTCCATAGGCGATGCAGATTCCATATCTTTTTTCACATCAGCGGTGGCCCTGCTCTGATCCGGCGTGTCTTCATAAATAAATGAAGCTTCAAGCTCAGTTTGCAAATAATTATCAGGTGTATGTGCAAATCCCTGCTGTGCCTTACGTTTAGCGTACAGCTTAATCAGATCAAAAGCAATTTCTTTAACCTTTGCTTTTGTTTTTTCTTTTAAACGGTTCCATACATCGCTGCCCAATTTATTTATTTTGGGCACGCTGCCGTCCTTACCGGTGTATTTGGCAATCTTATGCAGGGAATTGATGTTTACATATAATACATCTTTATCCTTATAAATAATACGGACCGCTTCCTGTGTTCTACCGTTCACATCCATCTTTTGCAGGCCGCTGTATACCCCTACGCCATGATCTATATGCGTTACATAATCGCCTGGCTGCAGCTCGCGCAATGTACGCAGCGTTATAGCCTTGTTTTTATTATAAGCCTGCTTAACACGGTATTTATGGTAACGCTGGAATATCTCGTGATCGGTATAACATACAATTTTCAGATCATGATCTATAAACCCCTGGTATATAGCGTGCGCTACCGGGTTAAATACCAGCCCGGCTTTCAGATCATCAAAAATGGTTTGCAGCCGTTGCAGTTGCCTGGGATTTTCTGAAAATATATAAACGCGGTACTGTTTTCGCTCTTTTTCCTTCAGATCTTTTATTAAAAGCTCGAACTGGCGGTTAAAGGCGGGTTGTGATTGGGTATTGAACGCAAACACCGGCCTCACCCCCGGCCCCTCTCCTAAGGAGGTATGCCCCCCAAAATGCAGTACAGGCCTGCTTTGCAGCGATTGCAAAAAACTTTCAGCAGTGATAAAGTCGTCAACAGATACGTCTTTCTTAAAAAGCTTATCACTGTCTTCTGCGCTTGCCGGGGTCTCCGGCGTTGTGTTCAGCTCCAGGAAATATTTTAATGCTGCTTCATTATCCTTTAATCTTTCTGCCACCAGGGCTTTATCCTGCAGCCAGATGGCCGTATGTTTCGGCAGAAAATCAAACAGCGATACCCTTTCTTCACTGGTGAATTGCGTATCTACGTTAGGAATGATGGAAACCGAAAGCAATTTTCGTTCGCTTAGCTGTGTTTCGGGATCAATGATCCGGATCGAATCTACCTCACTACCAAAAAGCTCAAAACGGTAAGGCTTATCGTTGCCGTAAGAATAAATATCGAAGATACCTCCCCGCAAAGCATACTGTCCCGGCTCATACACGAAATCACTCCTTTCAAAACCATACGCATCCAGCTTTAACAATAGCTGGCCGATATCGATCGTATCTGCTGTTTTAACGTGAATGATATTTTCTGAAAGCGTTTTGGAAATAACTACTTTCTCAAAAAGCGCTTCGGGATAGGTGACGAGGATTTTTTTGCGCATTCCTCCTTCCCCCCCGGGGGAGGCCGGGAGCGGGCCGGGGTGGGCCAATTTTGTCAACGCCTCTGTGCGAAGCATTACGTGCGAAGCATTGAGCAACCGGTAATTTTTCCTTGTTTTAAAGGACGATGGAAAATAAAAAAGATCCAGCGCTCCGGTAATACTTTCGAGCGTATTCTGAAAATAGGCCGCATCTTCCGGTTCATTTAAAACAATAAGATGATTAAAATCTTCGGCACGGCCGGCACAGGAGGCCAATACAAAGGGGGCTGCGCTTCCAAACAGGCCTGTTAAGGACACTTCAGACGGTTGATACAATGAAAGCCCTGCCGCTATTTGCAAACAGCGGGGGTCGTCTGAGTAAAAATTCTGCAACACTTCGGAACTCATCAGTGCGCAAAGGTACAACAGATTGAAAAAATATCCGAAAAAGTTGAACAGGCAGGTTCCGTATGCTGCGAAATATGGCCGCTTAAAACAAAGTAAGTACTTTTACAAATAAATTAAACTGAAGGATTATGCAGGAGAGCAAACGTCAAAAACAGGTAGCCGGCTTACTGAATGAAGAGATGAATGTCATTTTTCAGAAACTGGGCTTAAATATGATCGGTGGAGGAATGGTTTCCATTGCTGGGGTTAAAGTAACGCCCGACCTGCTGGAAGCCCGGTTTTACCTTAGCTTCTTTCAGGTTGAAAATAAACAAGCCGCTTTAAAAAAGATAGAAGAACGGCATCATGATATTAAAAAAGAACTGGCTGCCGGTGTAAGGCACCAGCTGCGCAACATACCTATTCTTAAATTTTTTGCCGATGACACACTTGATCATGTTTTTAAAATGGAAGCGCTCTTTAAAAAAATTGAAGAAGAAAGAAAGCATCATAATTAACAGCCATCAGCTGATTATTAATTGTTAATTATTAATTTCCCTCCTTGTATCCGCTTTTTGCCTGGCGCTATTTTAAAGCTAAAAAATCGACCAATGTAATAAATATTATTGCATGGATATGTATTGTTGCTATCGTAGTTGGAACGGCCTCGCTGATCTTAGTGCTCAGCGTTTTTAACGGCTTTGAAGGGCTGGTTAAATCTTTATACGCCTCGTTCTATCCCGACCTGAAAATAAGCCCTGCCGCCGGTAAAATAATGACCTTGACCGGCGAGCAGCTGAAAAAATTACAATCATTAGAAAGCATTAAAAACTTCTCGCTGGTTGTAGAGGAAAAAGCCATCCTGCAGAATGGCAATTACCAGTCGATTGTTCATTTAAAAGGAGTAGACAATTATTATAAACAAACGGTTAGCGTAAACCAGCATATCTATTCCGGCAAATTTGACATTGGCACCGGCAGCAAGCCATTACTGGTATTAGGTGTTGGTATTGAAAGCTCGCTGGGCATACGTGCAGGCAGCGACACCGGCCCGCTTACAATTTACGTGCCCCGGAAAAGCAATTCCGAACAGTTTAATGAGCTGGAAGATATCAGCAGCGATACGATACATACTGCCGGTTCCTTTATGATTCAGCAGGAATTTGATAATCAATACGTGATCACGAACCTGCCATTTCTTAGAAACGCGATGAAGCTTGCCCCCAATGAGTACAGCGGTGTGGAGATCGCTTTAAAAGATCCCGCCAGAGCCGATGTGGTTGCCGGGCAGGTAGCCGCCATTTTAAATAAAAATTATAAGGTTCAGAACCGGTATCAGCAGAACGAGAGCCTCTATTCGATCATGAACCTGGAGCGCTGGGTTTTTTATGCTGTATTATGTATTATATTGGTTGTTGCCGCTTTTAATATGGTAGGAGCGCTGACAATGCTGGTGCTGGAAAAACAAAAAGATATCAGCGTATTAAACGCTTTGGGCGCTAACCGCAATCTTATTTTAAAAATATTCTTAGGAGAAGGATTTTTACTGGCCATTATTGGCGGCGCTATTGGTATGATACTGGCACTGGCACTGGTATTATTACAACAGCAGTTTCATATTGTGCCCCTGCAGGGCGGCTCTTTCCTGATCGACTACTTCCCTGTAGAACTCCAGATAACAGATTTTTTGCTGGTAACGCTCACCGTATTTGTGGTTGCTTTTCTGGCATCCTGGTTCCCGGCCCTGAAGGCATCCCGGCAGGAGTTTTCTTTAAGAAGCGAATAGCAGCGTTCATTTATGATGTTTGCAGATCGGCTTTAAACCACTTCACCTACTAAAAAAACACTGCCGCATACCAGTATAAGATCGTCGCTGTGCGCATGGCTTTTTGCTTCGTTAACTGCATCGTTCACATCAGCAAAAACATGACCGTTCAAACCAAACTGCGCCGCTTTATTTTTCAGTGCCGTTGCAGGCAGGGCACGCGGTATATGTGCATTGGTAAAATAATAGGCAGCATGGGCAGGCAGCATGGGCAAAATATTGTCCACATCCTTATCCTTCACCATTCCCAGGATAATATGCAGGCGATGATAACTGGTCACTTCAAGCTGGTTCAGCAGTTCCTGCATGCCGCTTTTATTATGCGCCACATCCAGCACCACTCTCGGATGCCGGTGTATGGTTTCCCAGCGCCCGTGCAAACCGGTTAACTTCTTTACCTGTTTTAAAGCATTATCAATTGCGCCGGCTTCTATTTCATAGCCCAAAGCCTTCAGGCGGTTACAGCTTTCCAGCACGGTCAGCAGGTTTTTTACCTGGTACTGTGCGCCAAGATCGAGGCGGTATTGCTGATGGTCTACCTTATCCTTTTTTCCCACTTCCACCACCAGGTTTTCACCTTCATGCTTCCAGTCGTTTACCCGGTAAGTATCGGCAGCAAAAAACAGGGGTGCATTTTTTGCTGCGGCCACCTGTTTAAATATATGTTCAGTTTCCGTATGCTTTTCGCCTATTACTACCGGCACGCCCGGTTTAATAATACCGGCTTTTTCACCTGCAATCTGCTCTAACGTATTCCCCAGTATTTGTACATGATCATACCCGATGTTTGTGATAACAGAAAGCACCGGGGTTATAATATTGGTACTGTCCAGCCGCCCGCCTAAACCTGTTTCTATAATTGCAACATCAACATTGCTCTTTGCGAAGTGCTCAAAAGCCATGGCCGCCGTGATCTCAAAAAAACTGGGTGCTACCGCTTCAATGAGCGGTTCCATTTTACCGATAAAGCTGACAACATCTTCCTCATCAATCATTTTCCCGTTAATCTTTATCCGCTCCCTGAAATCTTTTAAATGAGGCGAAGTGTACAGTCCGGTTTTATATCCTGCTGTTTGTAAAATAGCTGCCAGTATATGGCTTACCGATCCTTTCCCGTTGGTGCCGGCTATATGTATAAACTTACCCGCCTGGTGCGGGCTTTGCAGCGCCTCACATAAAGCAAGAATATTTTTAAACCCGCTTTTCAGCGCCTGGCCGCCCACACTGCTAAACATGGGCAACCGCGCATACATATAATCTAAGGTTTGTTGGTATGTCATAAGCAAATATAGAACTTGTTTAAACTTGAAAATCTGAACAAATGGATCGTGAAAGCGACCACAACGGCAGGGGTGTCACAGCGAAATCACAACGTTGTGAGACATTTGTGTCGTTGTGTTTTATTCAAAAAAAAGAACATTTTGATTAAAGTTTAAACAAGTTCATAATCAGGCTTGAAACTTAAGATATTCTTCGCCGGTAATTTTTAATATTTTTGCCCCCATGAACAAAGTTGCGATCATTGTGGCGGCAGGCTCGGGCAAAAGAATGGGCAGTGAATTACCTAAACAGTTTTTAATGCTGCATAATAAACCGGTGCTGTATTACACGCTGAGTACTTTTTTATCAGCTTATGAAGATATGCAGATAATTCTCGTCCTTGCTGAAGATTATGTGGATCTGGGACGTGAAATTATTGATGCCTATTTTGATAACGAACGCATCAGAATTGCTGTAGGTGGAGCAACAAGATTTGAATCTGTCAAAAACGGGCTTTCCCTGATAGAAGATGATGCAATTGTTTTTGTGCATGATGCCGTGAGATGCATGATCAGCAAAGCACTTATACAAAGATGCTGCGAAATGGCCCTAGATACAGGAAGCGCTATACCCGTTATTAAATGCAGCGACAGCCTGAGAATCCTTACAGAGGAAAATAACAGTGAGGCCCTGAACAGGGAAAAAGTGGTGCTGGTGCAAACCCCCCAGGTCTTTCACAGTAAAATCTTAGTGCCGGCTTTTAATATTGATTATAAAGACAAGTTTACAGATGAAGCCAGTGTGGTAGAAGCGTTCGGGTTAAAAATATCACTGGTGGAAGGAGAAAAAGAGAACCTGAAAATAACACATGCAATAGACCTGGTTGTTGCAGAACAGTTGCTGAATAAAATACCTGTATAACTATTTCTTCAGCATTTTCAGGGGCCATTTTAAATGATTCCATTTTAGAAAATAATATACTTCAGGCACTGCCCCGAAGGATGTATTAAATGCTGCGATGCCCGGTATTGAGCTGCCCTCAAAATCCAGGAGCATATCTGTTCCGGCGTATTCTTTTACCAGTTCATCGATCATAAAATGATGGGCTCCTGCCACACGTCCTTCCGGAAAGGTAGCCGTAATTAGTTTATAAATTCTTTTCATCGCTATAAAAAACAAGCCAATACTTAAAAGCGACCCGCTATGGTCTCTTATCTCGCTTACAAAACAGTTTCCTTTTTCCGAAAAACTTTCGGCCGCTTTTTTTAATGCTATATAATCCGCCTGCTTTAAATTGACCTTTGCAGCATGCAGCTCCTTAAAGCTACTGATGGCCAGGTCAAAATCATTTGTTTTTTTATACACCAATGAGGAAGTTTCGGCTTTATGTATATTTTGCTTCAGGCTTTTTGAATAATGTTCAACGATGTCCGGGTATGGCATATTCAGGTTCAGGATATGATTCTTCCTTTCTTTGACACCGGGAACATCACGAAAACTGCGGTTCACCCGGATTTCAGCAAAAGCATATTTCTTTTGAAGTGCTGCAATAAACGCCCCTGTTATCTGTGCGTCGGCTTCCCGGCTTGAGAACAACCCCAGTTGTTGTGTAAAAGCAGGCTGGGCCAGGTAAGGAACGGTTAGCTGCTGCTTTGCAGTAACCGGCATCACTGCTTCATAGTCTTCCCAAACCAGCGCCTGCCAGGCAGGACTAAAATGATCTAACCATTTTACAGTGGCATAGATACAGGGATACCGGCTGTTTTTGATAGTAATATCCCATAGCTGATTATCTATTTCATTTCGGGATAACCATCTGATACATGCCATATTTTAAAATATTATATGCCTTTGCCCTGCAAGATAATTTTTAATGTATAAATCATCACTTTCAGGTCGAACGGAAAAGATATCTTATCAATATATTCAATATCGAATTTACTTCTTGCGATCATTTCATCCACATTATGCGCGTATCCAAACTGCACCATTCCCCAACTGGTCAGGCCGGGCCTTACTGCTAACAGCTCACTATATCTTGGCGCATGTACTGCAATCTGACCGATAAAATATTTTCTTTCGGGACGCGGCCCCACAAGGCTCATATCCCCTATTAAGATGTTCCAGAGTTGCGGCAGTTCATCCAACCGCCATTTGCGCATCATTTTTCCCAGCCTGGTAATGCGTGGATCATCATCCGAAGAAAGCAGGGGCATATCCGGTTCGGCATTAACGATCATCGACCGGAATTTATATATCCTGAAAGGCTTTCCATTAAACCCTATACGTTCCTGGCTGTAAATCACAGGTCCTTTATCCAGCAAATAAACGCGCAGTGCCACTATCAATAGCACTGGCGACAATAATATCAGTCCTAAGAACGACAGGATAACATCCACTGATCTTTTAATATAATTACGGTAAATTTTAATTCCTGGTTAGTTTTTTGTCGTTAGTAAAACGTAATAACACTACGCAAGCAGTTATAGATTCATTTTATCCGGAAATACTGGCGTTACCAATCTTTGCAAGTATCTGGTGCGCCACATCCATTGCCTTAAGTCCGTCTATTTCTGATACGACCGTTTGGGTATTATTAATGATCGCGTCTTTAAACTCTTCCAGTTCCTGTTTTATAGCATTAACCTGTGGCACAGGCGGATTGGCGATGGCAATTGTTTTATTGCCATTGGGGGTGGCAATATCAAAGGCAAATACATTTTGATCATGAGGTTCTTTGAGTTTTATAATTTCGGTTTTCTTATCCAGAAAATCGATACCAATATATGCATCTTTCTGAAATACGCGCATCTTCCTCATTTTTTTCATGGAGATCCTGCTGGAAGTAAGGTTGGCTACACAGCCGTTGTCAAATTCTATCCGCACATTGGCAATATCCGGTGTATCGGTCATCACCGCTACGCCGCTGGCCGATATTTTTTTTACATCGCTTTTTACCAGGCTAAGTATAATATCGATATCATGGATCATTAAATCAAGTATCACACTTACTTCTGTTCCTCTGGGATTGAACTGCGCCAGCCGGTGCACTTCAATAAACATGGGTTTCAGGTCAACACCTTTTAAAGCCAAAAATGCAGGGTTAAACCGTTCCACATGTCCCACCTGTAATTTGATGTTGGACTCTTTTGCAAGTTTAACCAGCTGCCTGGCTTCTTCCATTGTGTGTGCAAAGGGTTTTTCTACAAACACATGCTTGCCCAGTTTTATGGCCTTCTCGCACCATTCATAATGAAAATTGGTAGGAGCTACAATATCAATGGCATCGCATTGTTGTAAAAATGCATCGGTATCAAAAAATCTTTGGATGCCGTATTTTTCAATTACCTCATTGGCAGTTTTGTTATTCGGGTCAACAAAACCCACCACTTCAACATCCTTAATTTCAAGCCAGTTATTTAGATGAAACTTTCCCAAATGGCCCACACCAATAATTCCAATTTTAAGCATTGCCAAAAGTATTCATTTTTTTCTCAATAAAGTATGATTAACGGCGCTCAATCAGTGAGATACAAAACAAAAAAGCAAGCCTTTTAGAGACCTGCTTTTTGTTGACCCATAAGGATTCGAACCTTAACTGACTGAACCAAAATCAGTAGTGCTACCGTTACACCATGGGTCAATCCTGTTTCCGATTTTCCAATCGGGTTGCAAAAATAAGGAAAATCTTTTTTTATGCAATGTATTGCGAAATAATTTTTTATGGAAGCCCTAATAAAAAGCCAATGGTAAAATTGGCATCCCAGTCAAAAACAAAGGTATCGCAGCCTGTGGCATCGGATAACGCTTTATAAATATTGATCCCCGCTTTTGTTTTTGCTTTATCCGATTTATAATCTGCAGGTGCATTTAATACCGTGTAACGCTCATCGCCCTGCTTAATTTCATTTGCCAGCTCAAACGGCACCCCACCGATGATAAAACACACATCCCTGTTTGTTTTGGGAATGGAGCCTGCTTTGGATTTTACATCCTCATAAACGGAGCCATCGCTTTTATTCAGCTCGTAATACTTGGCGCCATCCGCCTCTAATGCTTTTAACGCCCCGCCTTCATACCAGGATATTTTAGTATTGCCCGATCCGATGTCTGCAACAAACGAATTGTCTTTATAAGAAGACGGCTGTACACATTTCAGGGCCAGTTTGCCTTCCTGTTCAGGCGTTACCAGGTTGACCACATAGCCCATTTTCTTCAGCTCTTTTACAATTCCTTCCGTTTTGGGCTCTTTTTGCGCTCCGGATGAAATAACAAAATGCATATTTTTATTGGCCACGCCTTTGTCAAACATGCCGGCCAGGTATTTCTTCAGCCCCTGGCGGATATCATCTGCCGATGCCAGCCCTTCGTATACCATCGAGTTGCCAAAGTCCTTTGAAACCACTTCCCACCTTTTTTCTTTATCAATCTTTACAACAAATGAATTAAACCCCGACGCTCCCACTTCTACCACGCCTTTCAGCTCACCGTCAACCGGTTTTCCAGGCTGGTAAGCAAAAGTTCTGTGATCTTTCTGATCTGTGGTTTCCTTCTTATCATTGCCCTTTGTTTCAGTGGTACCGCCATTAGCGGTTATTTCGGTTTGAAGATCATTTTTGTCTTTGATCATTCCGCTTTTCACCCCGTACCATATCAGCGCTACAATAGGGATTCCTACAATCAGCGCTTTTACAGGCCAGCGCAACCGGCTCCATGTTGATTCGTTTGACATTTTTATTTAGTGTTTGTGGTTTATATGATTTTTTTATGGCCCCGGCACTCCTGTCACCGGGATAGCATCGTTTGCAAAAAAGTAAGCCTTAATCCAGCAAAGAAAAACCCTTATCTACCTTTTCTTCATTGCTTAATTCATAATTGCTCTGCGCCACTTCATTTACGTTTAATTTGGTAAGGTTACGTTCATCAACTTTTTGTATAAACTCGGTAAGTTCTTGCTGGCTGGGCGTGCCGCCAACAGTTACCGAATTATTCTGATCTAAAAATTCAAGGTTCGACCGGATAGCGGCAATGTTCTGGCTGATAGCGCTGGTAGCGGCGCCCATCGCCTCCTGGAAAACCCAGCCGTCTTTTATATTGAACACTTCAGCCAGGCCATCGGTAGCGCTTTTCATTTTATTGGTAGCTTCCATCTTTTTATTGATAATAGATATGCTGCTATCCAGCGTGCTTACATAAATGCGCGCGGCGCTTTCATTATCTTTTAACACTTCCAGCACTTTTGCAAACTGGTTGGCATACTGTGCATAGCTGCGGGCATTCTGTTCTTCAGCCTCGCCCTCTTTTCCTAATAAAAATGCCCTTGTTCTTGTTTCTTTTGCATCGCGGTTCAATGCATTGGTCTTTTCTCGGTCCTGGTTAGGTTCGGCCTCTTTTGCCCTTTGCTCCAGCGCGCCCGCTTCAGTAGTAAATCTTTTGGCCAGTGCGTATTTGTCCTGTGCCGCATTTTGTGCGGTAACGCCACTTTGTATCATATCAATACGCACGCCATCCACATTGGCAATCTTCTCCTTTACCCGCTTTAATGTGTCCTTCGCCTCACGTAATAATAACTGTAAAGACACAATAGGGTTATTACGAACAATAGATTTTTCGCTTTTAAACAACAGTACGGTACCCAGGCGATGCAGCACACTGATTATTTTAGGCGCCAGCATCAGCAGCACAATAAACAAAATAGAAAAAGCTACCAGCAACACGCTTTTTTGAGCAAACTCTAAAAGCAGCGGCAGGTACTTTACAAAAGCGATCACCCCGCCAATCATTAATATCCAGAATAAAAGGGTACTGAATGTTTTTTTTGCTTCCGGCGTTTTCACCTGCGCAGGCAACCTGTCCCCAATAACCTGGAAGATAGGCAACTGGCTTTTTAAGGATGCAGGAATTGTATGGGTTAGCGAATTGTTGTTTGATGTAGCCATTACATTAATTTTTGAGAAGTAAAATTAACAATAAACGGATTTAAAAACATCCGTAAATCGGTAAAAGCAAGCGTAATATCGGTTAATCAATAATAATTAAGATAGGGCGTTCAAAGCCAAAAATAAGACTACAGCTCTTTTTCAGCTAACGTTAAAAGCGCCTGCATTTTATCTATAACACTTTCTATAGCCTGCCTGCCCGTCTGTATCTTTTGTTCAATCTCCTGCAACTTTGGCTGCAACTGCGTTTGCAAGCCGGACAATGCCGCTTCTTTATCAGTAAGATCTTTTTGGAGCTTTTTGATCTCTTCCTGTATGCTGCTGATATCGGCTGTAAGGGTTTCTTTTGACTGCCTGATTTTGTTTTCGATCGCCTGCTGCTCTTCCTGCTTCTTCCGGATATCGCCATCAAGCGCCTTTTGCAATTCGGTCTTATAATAATTGCCAGAGCTTAATAGTTTTTCTTTCGTTAAGGTTTTATCCGCATATTTAAGGGTATTGAAAGCCTGTTTCAGGCCGCCGCCATTTTCTTCAACGGCATTCCATACTTCAAAAAAATCAACACCCGGCTGGTTGATCGATTCAATTAATTTAAAAGCCCGTTCCGCGGCATCCTCCTTTGCTGCCGGAGTAATCGTTATATCAAAGGTTTTTACCGGGGCTGCTGCTTTTAAAGATTCAGTTGCAGGCGCCGACACAGGGGGTTGCTGCTCCTGTAACGAAACCGGTTCATCTTTAAATATCATTTTTTTCAGGCCGTTAAAAAAACCTCCTTTCTGATTTTCCATACTTTTCAGGTTATATCTCTCCAAAGATAATACTGATGTTTGAAAACAGCTAAAATGCGGTTCAATTAGAACAGAAAGCCTGTACAAAACATAAATAGGAATGAAAAATTTCATGTACGTTTGTAAGTATCTATATTGTCATTAAAATATTTATAACATGAAAGTAACGGTAGTTGGAGCCGGCGCAGTAGGTGCAACCTGTGCTGATAATATCGCCCGCAAAGAGCTGGCATCAGAGCTTGTATTGTTGGATATCAAAGAAGGAGTAGCAGAAGGCAAATCGATCGACATTATGCAAACTGCTGCCCTGCTTGGTTTTGACACCAAAGTGAAAGGCGTTACCAGCGACTATGCAGCAACCGAACACTCGGATGTAGTAGTGATCACTTCGGGGCTGCCCCGCAAACCGGGCATGACCCGTGAAGAACTCATCGGCGTAAATGCCGGCATTGTAAAAAGCGTTGCTGAAAATATATTAAAATATTCGCCGGATACAATAATCATCGTCGTGTCTAACCCTATGGATACAATGAATTACCTTACGCTAAAAACCTCGGGCCTTCCTAAGAACAGGATATTGGGGATGGGTGGTGCGTTAGACTCGGCCCGCTTCAGGTACTATCTCAGCCAGGAATTAAAATGTTCCCCTGCCGACCTGAATGCTGTTGTAATTGGCGGCCACGGCGATACCACCATGATCCCGCTGATCAAGCATGCCACCTGGGGCAGCACACCGGTTACTAATTTTTTAAGTGAGGAACAGCAGCAAAAAATTGTTGCCGATACCATGGTGGGCGGCGCTACGCTTACCAAGCTGATTGGCACTTCTGCATGGTATGCTCCCGGGGCCGGCACTGCTGCAATGGTGGAAAGTATTTTACGTGATGAGAAAAAGATCATTTCCACGGGTGTGTACCTGGAAGGAGAGTATGGTCAAACCGATATTTCGCTGGTGGTACCTGTTACAATAGGCCGCAGTGGGTGGGAGCAGATCATCGATTTTAAATTAAGCGATGATGAACAAGCCGCCTTTAACAAAAGCGCCGATGCGGTGCGGACAATGAACGACGTGCTGAAAACTTTATAAACGCCGTTACTGCATAAATAAAAAGCATTTATACTTTGAAATCTTTTTTAACGCAAACCGTTCTGCTGGTATTGTTTTTAATTCCCCGCACAGCCGGCGCCCAGCATAAAATACAACCGGGTTTTGATGCTAAAGAGTACCTATCTTTATTTTCACTTTTTTCTTATGGCAGCAGTATTCCTGATAGTAATGAGCGTAAAACGCAACAGGACCCTTACCAACGGTTGTATCGTTCGCCCGAAGTGGGCTTAAAAAACCAATGGTCTTTATATTTACGGAATGACCGTGTTGCTGCTATTTCCATAAGAGGAACTGTCGGGGACAATATCAGCTGGGCCGCTAATTTTTATGCGGCCATGATACCCGCCACAGGCAGCCTCCGTTTAAATGATAGCACCCTTTTCAGATACCGGCTATCCAACGATCAGAAAGCATCGGTTCATGTTGGATGGACTGTAGGCCTGGCTTCCATGGCGCCGGATATCGTTTCAAGGATCAAAGACCTGTACAACAAAGGCGTCAGGGATATTTATATTTTCGGTCACAGCCAGGGAGGCGCTATTGCTTTTTTGCTATGTTCCTATTTGCATTATTTACAGGAAGATGGCACCCTGCCCAAAGATGTTCTTTTTAAAACCTATTGCAGCGCAGCGCCCAAACCAGGTAATATGTATTACGCCTACGATTTTGAATTTATTACACGCGGGGGGTGGCAATATACGGTTATTAACCAGGCAGACTGGGTACCGGAAACGCCTTATACGATCCAGCGCATCCAGGATATGAATTACCCAAACCCGCTTATCGACACCAAAAAACTTTTAAAAAAGCAGGGATTTTTTATACGCACGTTAGGAGGTATTTTTTACGGGAAAGTAAACCGTAAACCCAGAAAAGCGCAGCAGGTATTTACCAATTACCTGGGAAGGAAAATTTACAAGCTGGTTATTAAAAAGGCGCTGCCTGGTTTTTCCGAACCGGAATATATGGCTTCCGATAATTATATGCGGACGGGCAACCCGGTGATTCTAATACCGGATGATGCATATAAAAAGCGGTTTAAAAATGATGGAAAAGATTATTTTGTACACCATCACTTTGCTCCTTACTATTACCTCGTAAAAAAATATTATTGATTAGGGCACCTGCTGTGCGGCCTGCCCGAAAAAGTTTTCCAGTTGCACAAACAAATCTTTAAATGCCGGTATAATATACCCCAGCGCATTAACAGCGTATGCTCCCAGCATATTTATTACCGGGTAGGTAGCAGAAGATGCGATCTGACCCTGTGGCAGCAACTGCAATTGTTTTATATAAAAAAGCAGTATGGCAAATGCTGAAAGATAGATCAGCACAAAAAAAACGATGCCGCCAAGCTTATTAAAAATGCCCAGCATCATTTTTTCTGTAAGGCGGCTTACAAATGCAGACAGGGTCCTTACTAATAAGGCCACCAGTGCAAATACAACCAGGAAGGAAACAAAGGGAACCCATTTGCCCGTGAGGTTAGCCGCTGCTCCTATTCTGGCAGCGAACACCGCCGAAAGCTTCATGGCCGCCGCCAGCCCGATGATTAAAGCCAGGTAAGAACAAATACCCACAATAAATCCCTTGCGAAAACCGCGAATGGCAGCAAGTATTGCCAGAACAGCAACTATGACATCAATAATCAAAATAACAAACAGGTTAAGTATTTAACTGATTTTATGATGCCAATAATTCCTTTACCAAAGTGGAAATGGTTTTACCATCGGCCTTACCTGCAAGCGCTTTGCTGGCTGCTCCCATTACTTTTCCCATATCTGCGGGTGAAGACGCCCCTGTTTCCGCAATGATCTTTTGCAGTTCGGTTTTAAGTGCTTCCGGCGAAAGCTGCGCAGGCAAATATTTCTCAATAACAGCTATTTCCTGCCTTTCTTTTTCAGCCAGATCCGGCCTGTTCTGCTGTTCAAAAATCTCCAGTGAATCTTTCCGCTGTTTTACCAGTTTTTGAACCAGCTTTATCTCATCGTCTGCGCTTAGTTCCTCTTTTGCGCCTTCGGCAGTTTTTGCTAAAAGTATAGCGGCTTTTACAGCGCGTAAGCTGGTTAACGCATTTGCATCTTTTGCAAGCATTGCTGTTTTAATATCTGCATTGATGGTTTGTTCTAACGACATATCTGTATCCAGTTTATTAGTTAATAAGTTTATAAAGGCAACATTACTGCCTGGCTTTTGGCTTCCGGTCTGTCCGCGGCTTATTGCCTTTTTGCTTCCCGCTTTCAGCATTCGGCTTGCGGCCTTTTGCATCCTTTCCTAAATACTTCAGGTTACGCACTTCTTTTTCATTCAGAAACCGGTATTTACCCCTTTCAATATTCTTTTTTGTAAGACCGGCAAACATCACCCGATCAAGGTTTTTTACATCATAACCGCGGCTTTCAAAAATACGGCGTACAATTCTGTTACGGCCGCTATGTATCTCTACACCGATCTGGGTTTTATCTTTCAAATCGCTGTAAGCCAATACATCTACCTGTGCCGGCCCGTCTTCTAAGGTAACACCTTTTAAAATAGCGTCGAAATCTCCTTTTTCAAGCGGTTTATCGAGGGTAACCGCATAAATCTTTTTCACTTCGTTGCTTGGGTGCGTAAGTTTTTGCGCCAGCTCCCCATCGTTGGTAATCAACAAGACCCCTGAAGTATTTCTGTCCAGCCGCCCAACAGGATAAACCCTCTCACTGGTAGCATTCCTGATAATATCCAGCACCGTTTTTCTTTTCTGCGGGTCATCTGTTGTAGTAATATAATCCTTGGGCTTATTAAGTAAAATGTAAACCAGGTTTTTAGTCACTGCCACCTTTTTACCGTTAGCGAATACCTCATCAGTATCAGCCATTTTATACCCGGGTTCTGTGATCACTTTACCATTCACCTTCACTTTACCGTTTTTAATAAGCGCCGCCGCCTCTCTTCTGCTGCAAACACCGCCATGTGCCAGGTATTTATTCAAAGGCATTTGTTCGGCAGGCGCCTTTTCCCTTATAATTTTAGGCGCTTCGGGCTGTTTTAACGCAGCTTCTTTCTTTTTTTGCTCAAAAAATGCGGCCCGTTCTTTTTTGTATTGTCTTTTTTCCTGTTTAAACGCCTCTTTTATGGCAGCGTTGCTTTTCTTTTTTGTAAATTTTTCAAAGCGGGGATCTATTTTTTTCATCATATTAAGTTTTTGCTGTTTTCCAACAGTAATTAAGAACCGCAAAGATAATTTATAATGAAAACAAAAAACCACTTCTGTTGCGAAGTGGCTTTTAAAAAAATCCAAACCTAAACTATTGCTTATCGGGCCCGCCTTTACGCTCTTCCCTCATTTTTTTCATTTTTTCATCCAGCTTTGTTTTTTGTTCCGGAGTGAGGATTTCATCAATTTTTTCTTTCTGCGCTTTTCTTAATTCCATTGATTTTGACCTTTTATCATCATCACTTAAGGAAGCATCCTGTCTTATTGCCTGTAATTTAGGCCTGTTCTCATCTTCTATTGCCTTTATTTTATCCTTCTGCTCCTGGGTAAGGTTTAAATCTTCGTACATTTTCATACCACCCGGGCCTTTTCTGTCGCCGCCTTCTTTTTTTTCTTTTGGCGGCGGAGGTGGAGCATCCGTATCCTGTGCATAAGTGGCGGTAATGCTGAGGGCGCTGATAGCGGCTGCCAGAAAAATTGCTTTTTTCATATTTACTTTTTTATTTTTAGAATTATTTAAAAAACTGATTCCTAATAGTTATCCGGTAGTGTTGTCAATATGCCTTCTTTATTTTGTGCCCGCATCATTCTTAGCTCCTTCTGCTTTTGAACCCACTTCATTTTTTGCCCGGGAGTTAAAATGTCATTGAGGCTCATATCCTGCTCCCTGTGCAGGTTCAGCAGTTGTTGCTGCTTTTGTTGTCTGCTCAAAGAGGCATTTCCTTTTATATCATTCATCTTTTGCCGGCCCGTTATTATCCACTCCCGCAATTTTTTAGCCTGATCTGCGGTAAGCCTCAAGTCATCCGGCCTTTTTTTAGATGCTTTTTCAGGAAAATTCCTGCTCAGCCCGTTCAAATCTTTTCCTTTTTTATTGGAAAAACTGTTATTGGTTATCGTTTGCACCCTGCCTTCCTTACCGGCCTTTCTGATCTCCTGTATATTTTGCTCAAACCGCTTATTTTGCTCAGGGGTTAAAATAGCCTTTCTTTTATCAGCCAGTTCCTTCCGGATGGCCATCAGTTGTTCCCTTCGTTCTTTCTGCGTAAGGGTAGTATCAGCTGCTGCGCTTTTTACTGCTGCCCGGTTTTCATTGGATGCTATTTACAGAACAAGATTGCTGCTAAGAACTGTTAAACATTTACAAACATTAATTGACCGTTGACCGACAGAAAAGTTTAAAGCGAAGATTTGTATTACCCTATTTTTCTCAATGTGATTAAAATTTGCAATCAATACTTTTAAAGCACCGGCCCAGTTCGTACCTTGCGCTCATGCAGGATTATTTAAAAGGATTGAACGAGCGGCAAAAAGAAGCAGTTTTACATATCAACGGGCCTATAATGATTATCGCAGGTGCCGGAAGCGGCAAAACCAAGGTATTAACCACGCGTATTGCGCACCTGATGGCCAGTGGTGTGGACTCATTCAACATACTCGCACTTACGTTTACCAATAAAGCCGCAAAAGAAATGAAAGAGCGGGTGGAGCATATTTTAGGCAATAATGAGGCCCGTAATTTATACATAGGCACTTTCCACAGCGTTTTCGCCCGCATTTTAAGGGCAGAGGCGCACCGTTTGGGCTATCCAAACAATTTTACTATTTACGATACCGATGACGCCAAAAGCGTGGTAAAAACAGTGATCAATGAAATGAGCCTCGATGATAAATTATACAAGCCATCCACGGTTTATAACCGCATATCAGCCGCCAAGAACGCGCTGGTAACACCGGCAGATTATGCCAGCGATTATTATGTGCAGCAGGAAGATATAAGGGCTAACCGGCCCGCTATGGCAAAGATCTATGATGCTTATTGTAAGCGCTGTTTTAAAAACGGCGCCATGGATTTTGACGATCTGTTGCTTAAATTCTATGAGCTGCTTAAAACCAACCCCGAATCGTTAAGCAAATACCAGCATAAGTTTAAATATATTTTAATCGACGAATACCAGGATACCAACCCCGCCCAATACGAGATCATCAAGTTGCTGGGCGCGATGAACGAAAACGTATGCGTGGTGGGCGATGATGCGCAAAGCATTTACAGTTTCCGCGGGGCAACCATTCAAAATATTCTGCAGTTCCAGAAAGATTACGATGAAGTTAAAGTAGTAAAACTGGAACAAAATTACCGCAGTACCCAAAACATTATTAGTGTCGCCAACGAGGTGATCAGCAAAAATAAGGGGCAGATACCCAAAGTGTTGTTTACAGAGAATGCAGCAGGTGAAAAAATAAGGATCGTAAAAACCATGTCCGATAATGATGAAGGAAAGTTTGTTGCGGATACGATCCAGGAACAAAAACTGCGCAACCATTTTGCCCATAAGGATTTTGCGATTCTGTACCGCACCAATGCGCAGAGCCGCGCTTTTGAGGAGTCCTTACGACGCATGGCCATCCCTTATACCATTTATGGCGGTATCAGTTTTTACCAGCGTAAAGAAATAAAGGACCTGGTCGCTTACCTGCGTATTATCATTAATACAAGGGATGAGGAGGCCCTGAAACGCATTATCAATTATCCTGCACGCGGCATAGGAAAAACAACGGTAGACAAGATCATACTTTTAGCCAATACCCATAACAAAACAATGTGGGAAATATTGGAAGAAGCAGCTAAACATAGCTTCCGGTCCGGCACGCTGGAAGTGATCAATGAGTTTGTAACCATGATCAGAAGTTTTTCCAGCATGCTGCAAAAACACAATGCCTATGAAGTTGCTTTTCATGTGGGCAAACAAACCAACCTGGTCAAGGAATTATTTAACGATAAAAGCACCGAAGGGCTACAACGATACGAAAATATACAGGAGTTACTGAACTCCATAAAAGAATGGGTGGAGAGCCCCGATAATGAAGAAGGAGAAGTGATGGATAAAAGTCTCGGCGCTTACCTGCAGCAAATTACCCTGCTTACGGATGCCGATGATAAAGACCCTGATGCCGATACCGTAAAATTAATGACCATACATGCTGCCAAGGGATTAGAGTTCTCCTGTGTATTTGCTGCCGGCCTGGAAGAGATGCTCTTTCCTAATGCGATGAGCATTAATACCCGGGAAGAGCTGGAAGAGGAGCGACGACTATTTTATGTTGTGGTTACCAGGGCCAAAAAGAAACTCTGGATCACTTATGCCAATACCCGGTATAAATTCGGGCAACTGGTACAAAATGAACCCAGCCGGTTTATTGATGAATTACCGGAGAACTACCTGGACAGAAGCTATGCCGGCGGCGGCACTAAAATGGCTACTTCTTTCGGGTTGGGCAACAGCGCGTTTGAACGCCTGAATGGCGGCTGGAGCGCCGGCAAAAGTGCAGCAGCCGATGCGCAAAAGAAATATGGTCCTCCTCCCTCTAAAAAAACCACCCCAGGCTATTTAAGCCCCAAAACAGAAAATAAGGTGACGGAGCATATTCCCACTACTGATTTTGCCCCCAGCAATATTGCTGACCTGGCCGTCGGTAAAAAAATTGAACATCAGAAATTCGGGTTCGGAGAGATCGTAAAGATGGAAGGTGCCAGCCATAATCCTATGGCACTCATTAAATTTGAAACAAACGGAGAGAAAAAGATCCTGTTGAATTATGCAAAATTGCGCATCGTGGATTAAAGGCAACCCTTTGGGGCGCCACAACTTTTTATCGCACCAATTGATTTTGCAATTTTTCATATAAAACAGGAAGAAGCCCTTATAGAATAAATTATTATGATTAAAGCAGAAAAAACGTACCCTATTAAGGAACTGGAAGCCACGGCAGCCTGGTTATGGGAGTTGGTAAAAGATCATAATGTAATAGTGTTGAATGGCAATATGGGCGCCGGCAAAACCACACTGGTAAGCGCCATCTGTCACAAACTCGGTGTTACAGATGCCGTTAGCAGCCCTACTTTTTCAATCATTAACGAATATCGTTATAAAGAAAAAGGAGCAGATAAAAGTATTTATCATATCGACCTTTACAGGCTTAAAGATGAACAGGAAGCCATCAATGCAGGTGTTGAGGATTGCCTTTACAGCGGCGGCTATTGCTTTGTGGAATGGCCGGAAAGAGCACCGGGTCTTTTCCCGGACGATACTGTAAATGTTTATCTCTACCACGAGGGAGATAGCGACAGGACCATAGAAATAGAAATGAATTAAGTAAATTTGTCCACCTGGTCAGACCGGGGACGGTCAGACCAGGTGGATGCAGAAGATGCCATTTTGCAACAACCGGCTCATAGAATATTTTTTAGTCGTATTAAATATTAATGAAACCATAATAACTTAGCCTTCTATTCATAAAGTGAACATGAGTAAAAAACCTGTTATCAGTACATCTTTAAGGTACGAAACGCTTGAAGAAACGCTTGACATAAAGATCAAGGGCGGCGGCATGACCATTGGTATCCCCAAAGAAATTGCTTTCCAGGAAAACCGCGTGGCGCTTACGCCCGATGCGGTTGGCGTATTGGTAAACAATGGCCACCAGGTTGTGCTGGAACATAGCGCAGGGGATGCGGCTCATTTCAGGGACAAAGAGTATAGTGATGCCGGTGCTAAAATTGTATACAGCCGGGAAGAAGTTTTTAAAGCGCCGGTGCTGGTGAAAAGCGCACCTGTAATTGAGGAGGACCTGCCGTTGCTCCAAATGAACCAATCCGTTATATCGCCTCTGCATTTGTCTGTATTACGGCCGGAGATACTGGAGACAATGATGAAAAAAAAGATCACTGCCGTTTCTTTTGAAAGCCTGAAAGACGACAGCGACTCTTACCCGATTGTACACAGTATGAGCGAAATTGCAGGCAGCGCCGTAATGCTTATTGCGGCCCAATATTTAAGTTCTTCCAATCACGGCAAAGGCGTATTGCTGGGAGGTATTTCGGGTATAGCGCCGGCCAAAGTAATTATTCTGGGCGCGGGCATTGTGGGCGAATATGCTGCGCGGGCAGCGCTGGCATTAGGTGCATCGGTTAAAGTTTTTGATAATAATGTAAGCCGCTTAAAACGTCTTCAAAACACCATCGGGCACCGTCTATGGACTTCGGTGATCGAACCGAAACTCCTGGCCAAACAGCTTCGTACCTGCGAAGTAGCTGTTGGGGCTTTAGCCAGCCTGAGCGGCCGCACGCCCATGGTAGTAACAGAAGAAATGGTAAGCGGTATGCGGCCGGGATCGGTAATTGTGGATGTAAGTATTGACCGCGGCGGTTGTTTTGAAACCTCAGAAGTCACTTCGCACGAATCACCTGTTTTTATAAAATATGGGGTGATCCACTATTGTGTACCCAATATTCCATCGGGGTTTGCACGCACGGCGTCCCAGGCAATCAGCAATGTGCTGATGCCTTTATTAATTGAAGCCGGCGATGAAGGCAGCCTGGAAGACCTGATCTGGCACCGTATTCACTTAAGAAGCGGTATTTACGTTTTCAAAGGACATCTGACAGATTTTTACCTGAGCCAGCGCTTTAACCTGAAATTTACTGACCTGAATTTACTGATCGCCAGCCAGAGATAGGATTACCCTGAAAATGCTTATTGAACATTGAGCGTTGAAGATCGTTTATTAAGTGGTGTTTTGTCGGTATACTTTACTTTGCTGGTTATTCATATCAAGGATTTCTTTGGCAACATCACGAATAATTTTTTGCGGGTAAACCTGGGCGCTTTAATTGTGGGTACGGCTATCTTCTTTTTACCGGTTCTGTACGGAGACAGTTATCATGGTATTAAGGCACTGATCAGCCAGACGGCAGACCACCAGCCACTTTCATTGGGCCTGCTTATTGCCCTCTCCATATTAAAACCCCTGGCAGCATCGCTGACGCTGGGCGCCGGTGGAGATGGCGGTGTGTTTGCACCCAGCATTGTATCCGGAGCGGTGCTGGGTCTTTTTGTGGCAACCCTGTGCAATCAATACCTCGGTACCCATTTAATTTTGATCAACTTTGCTTTAGTAGGCGCTGCCGCCACTTTATCATCATCTATTTATGCACCCCTCACCTCGCTGTTTCTGGTTTGCAGCCTGGTACCTAACGGGTTTGTATTAAGTATTCCCATACTGATTGCAGGTCTTATTTCTAAAAAATGTTCGAATCTGATACTGCTGTATAATGTATATACTTACAAACTTGACCCGCCGGTAAGAAATTAATTTATAATGGCGGCAATGCAGTTTATCTTCACTGTTACCGCTTTATTTTCAGTTATTGAGCATTTTTAATACAGTCACCACTCTATGGATCACCTCATGCTTACCCAATAGTTGTGCAATATCAAATACGCCGGGGCCAAATTTACCGCCGACCAGCATCATGCGGAAAGGCAGCATTACTTCACCGGGTTTCAGCTGATTCACCGCAGCGATTTCTTTAAAATTATGCTCAAGATCAGGTGCTTCCCAAATGGCTGCCAACTGGTAATTACGGATCAATTCGCTAAAAAACAGGTTTTTCGCATCGTTCCATTTAGGTTGTATAGCGGCAAGATCAATCGTTCCAGGAGCTTTGAAGAAATAGGCAGCCTGTTCATAAAAATCGGTCAGCAGCGTGCAGCGGTCCTTTACCAGCGCGATCACTTTTTTCAGCAATTCATCGTTTTGCACTGGCACAGCCTTATTTTCAAGAACGGCTTTAACTTTTGGTTTTAGCGATGGGGTATCCAGCTTCTTAATCCATTCATGGTTGAACCACCTGGCTTTTTCATAATCAAATTTTGCGCCGGCACTGTGCACACGATCCATCGAGAATTTCTCAATCAACTCATCCAGTGAAAAGATCTCCTGCTCTGAGCCATCGTTCCAGCCAAGCACGGCAAGCAAATTAACAAAAGCTTCCGGCAGAAATCCTTTTTCTCTAAACCCCTCTGTTAATTCCCCGGTCTTAGGATCGATCCAGTTCATTGCAAAAACAGGAAAACCGTATTTAGCGCCATCCCGTTTGCTCAATTTCCCGTTAGGCCCAAGGATCAGCGGGAAATGGGCCCATTGGGGCATTGCATCTAACCCAAACAGGTATTTCCAGAGTAAAATATGCACAGGGGCGCTGGGCAGCCACTCTTCACCCCGAAAAGCATGTGTTATCTCCATCAAATGGTCATCAACCACTACAGCTAAATGATAAGTGGGCATTCCATCTGCCTTTAGCAACACTTTGTCATCGACCAGTGAAGTATTGAAATTTACACTGCCGCGTATCATATCATCAAACCCCACCGTTTCGTTTTCAGGCATTTTAATACGGATAACGTACGGAGTATCGCTATGAAGCAGCCGGTGTACTTCATCACCTGAAAGTGTCAGCGAATTTTTCATTTGCATCCGCACTTTATGATCGTATTGAGGTGATGGGTTTTCCACGGTTTTATATTGCTGTCGCATTGCCTCCAGTTCTTCAGGGGTATCAAAAGCATAATAAGCATGCCCCTCCGCTATGAGCTGATCTGCATAATTCCTATACAATTCTTTTCGTTCACTTTGCCTGTAAGGCCCGTAATTGCCGCCGTGCTGTACACTTTCATCCGGCTCAAGCCCCGTCCATTTTAAACAATTGAAAATATATGCTTCAGCGCCAGGCACAAAGCGGCTCTGGTCGGTATCTTCAATACGCAGTATAAAGTCGCCCTTATGCTTTTTAGCGAACAAATAATTATATAACACTGTCCTGACGCCGCCCAAATGTAAACCGCCTGTTGGCGAAGGGGCAAAACGTACTCTTACTTTTTTATCGCTCATGCCGCAAATGTACATTGCATTTGGTATTGATTTTACGTAATCATTAATCTAAAAATAATTTTCATCCTGAGATTATATTATTCGTTCGGGCACCGTATCTTTATAAAAGGATGATATACAGCATCCTATTTTTTAAACTAATGCGTGTACTAAAACTGACTCTTTTATCGCTTTTGGCGCTGATTGTAATAGCCCTGGTAGCGGCAATATTTGTTGACGGCGATATAAAATATGAAAAATCTGTTATCATCAACAGGCCGATGGAAAAAGTGTGGCTGCATGTAAACTCACTTTCAGCGATCAACTCCTGGAATCCCTGGATAAATGACGATCCTGATATGAAAACAACCTTACAGGGCGTGGACGGAAAGGCCGGAGCGTTGTTTTGCTGGAGCAGCAACAAGAACAGCATAGGCCGGGGTTGCGAGGAGATCGCTTTTATCAATGCACCGGAACGTATTGAATGGAACTTAAAATTTACAGAACCTCTCAAAAGTGAAGCACAATCTTATATTCAGCTACATCCCGGCGCAGACACAAGCAAAACCAGGGTGAACTGGGGCTTTACCGGCGAACTTCCTTATCCTTTCAGGATCATAAAATGGTTTACCCCTGTAAATAAAAAGATAGATAAAGATTTTTCAAAGGGACTTAACAGCCTTAAACGGCTTTGTGAAGAAAAATAACGACATTGCAATTATGATTGACTGGAACGATTTTTCTAAAATTGGCTAACCGTTTGCACAGCTTTATTTCTTCCACAATCTCTTTTTAAGATATTTTCCGGCTTTATTAATAACACCGAATTGTTCGCTGATCGTTTCTATGAGTTTACCATCAGCATGCTGTATATCGCTCATATTAATACCCGTGTCCAATTGTTCGGGGTATAAAATAATAAAACTATGATTGCTGAAATAGTTAGACAGGTAATACGGTAACTTATTTAGCTGCGGAATGTAAGAGTTTCGCCCTTTGCGCGAAGACACTATGATAAAAAGATCGTTTGCGTTTAACTCCCTGGTAAAGATCAGGAAATCGTCCCAATTATTAAATTTATTATATACCACCTGCAAAGTGTCATCCTTTTTTGACACCATATTTTTTATTGCAGCTAATGTTGTTTCGCTGCTATAAAATACAATCCTCATACCAGCTTCTTTTGCAAGATTACTCAGTTTATCTATCCAATGAGAAAAACCCGGATCAGTTTCGGCTGCAGGAGTAACGGCCACCAGCATTCTTTTTAAGGTGTTGAAAGGCTGGGCTGGTTTATAAATATAGATCGTTTCGTAAATTCTTTTAATAATATTTTCAGTGATTTCGCCAAAAAACTCTTTCTGGTCGGCTCCTTTATGAAGTCCGATCACGATATCGCTTATCCGCTGTTCTTTAATGCTATAAATAATTCCATTACTGATACTTGAATCATACCTCAGCAACGGGTGTATCTTATTTTCTGAGGCAGCGGCATGGGCTATTGCCTGATCCAGTACTTTTTTGCCTTTACCTGCGGCACGCTGGGCCTCGCTCTCATCGGCAATAATGTGCAGGCCATACAGGGGTATCGGGCTTTTTTTAGGTTTTAATAACACCCCAAAATCAACCAGATCCGTAGCTATTTCAGGGTAAGCCAGTGAGATCAGGATTTTTTCATCATTATGTTCTTCTTCAGTAACGGCCTCTTCCTGTTGTAAGGCTAAAGATTTTGCTGCTCTTTCCGTAACAAAAGACCCTACGCCGCAACTCACCAGTATTAACAAAATGGTACCATTTAAAACATCCTCATTTAAAAGCCTTATAGGTTCACCGTTCGCCGTTTCCCCGATAATAAGATTGTAGCCCACCAATATAATAGCAAGTGTTGCTGCTGCATGTGAAGTACTCAGCCCAAACAGCATTTTTCCTTCAACCGGCGTCAACCTGAATATTTTTTGAGTAAGCCAGGCGGCTGCATATTTAGCAACCACCGCAACAAAAATAATGACGCTGGCTACCCGGATGGCTCCCCAGCCCTTTACTAATACCTTCACGTCAACCAGCATACCCACACTTATCAGGAAGAAAGGAATAAAAATGGCATTGCCTACAAAATTGATCCGGTTCATCAGCGCAGAGGTGTGCGGCACGAATTTATTTAATACCAATCCGGAAAAGAAAGCGCCGATAATTGCTTCAATACCCGCAGCCTCAGCCAAAAAAGAGGCCAGAAAAACCATACCCAGTACAAATATGTATTGGGAAACGCTATCGCTGAATTTTTTAAAGAACCAGCGGGTGATCAGCGGAAACAGAAAAAGTACGATACATACAAAAACAACCGATGACAAGCCCAATTGTATCCAAAAAGCAGAAGATACCTGCTCCTTGGCCATACCAGATATGGCTGCCAACAACAACAGGGCCACTGTGTCGGTGATCATGGTACCTCCTACAGCCATAGCAACAGCCTTGTTTCGTATAACCCCGTACTTACTCGCTATGGGATAGGCTACCAGCGTATGGGTTGAAAACATACTGGCCAACAGCAACGACGACAAAAATCCATACCCCAAAATATAATACGAGGCTAATGTACCGCCTATCAGCGGCAGTAAGAAAGTGATCGCGCCAAAAACCAGGATTTTAGCCTTATTCTTTTTGAATTCGGCAAGATCGATCTCAAGGCCGGCCAGGAACATAATATAAAGCAGACCTACCGTTCCAAACAACACAATACTCGTGTCGCGCTTCAGGAGGTTTAAGCCATGCGGACCGGCAATCACCCCGGCAATGATCAGCCCTATTATATGCGGTACCTTTATTTTGCTAAAAAGTATAGGCGCAAATAATATGATAAAGAGTACCAGGGCAAATATGATGACCGGGTTGGTTAAAGGTAAAGTAAAATCAAGTGATGATAGTAAGGCTACCATATAATATTTTTATTGCGCACTGCTTTTACAACCTGTCTGCGCTGATTGAATAAGTTGTTTTACAATTAGGTAAGGTAATTTCGCGTATACCATCCAGCTTTTTCTCGTTCAATATACGCAGCGTTACTTCCATTTGGGCTGCACTTTGTGAGCTCTGATCCACAAGCTGCATACCACTTTGGGTATATGTTCCGTTATAAATGCGTATGAGGTTTTTGCCGGAATAAGCTTTTACAACCACCGCATTATTTGCCTGTGCAAATTCCCACTGCTCATTCTTAATGTCGCCAATGGCTGAGCCATCACACGAAGTTTCCACACATTGCATTTTTACCTGCCACCGTCCAATAATAGAAGGGCCATGTATTACCACAGAGTCGATACCCATTTTGGTACTGTCTAACCGGTGCTCGCGCTCGCTCAGAAGTTTTTCCTTTTCTGCCAGTTGCTGTTCCCATAACAGGAGCTTTTGCTGCTGCTGTCCCAGTTCGGCCTCTTTTTCTTTTAAAACTTTCTCCCGTTGATTTAAGCCACATGAACAACAGCATAATAATGAACACACGAAAAATACTTTTAGCAATTTCATAGTATATTAAGAGCCTGTTTAAAATTTATTCAATAAAAGTTTTATAGCGGACAGTTTGACCATTTCTTCCGATGATTCCATGAGTAGTTCATAGTTTCTACACAATCTGCGGTCATTGTCAAACCAGGAGAA
>JASGEW010000060.1:0-9683 GCA_047606125.1 Niabella sp.
AGGAAAAAGTAAATAACAAATACCCCAGCAAATTCATCTGAGCCTGTTACTACCATGCTTATTGGCCCCGCTATCAAACTTAAAAGAAACACAATAGGTATAATCCGTATTAAATAGGCCCTGCTTTTATACCGCTCCTTACCTGCAAGCGGAATCAAGCGGAATTAAATAGCGGAGGTGCAACCAGACAAGCAGGGCGATGTATGGAACGCCTATACCAAAAACAGCAATGCCTTCCGGCGAATGGTTTGCTCCAAATATGATCAGTACCGCAATCCAGCAGGCTATTGCTAAAAAAACAGAAAAGAATTTTTTCCGGCTTTCAGGGCTGCTCTTCTTTTCTTTAATAAGTGTAAAGACCAGCTCTTTTAAAATGTAATAAGCAATATAGATCAGGAATATGATGGCAACCGTTGTAAAGGCATCCGTAAACGTATAGATATACCTTGTGTTAAAGTCATATTTTCCAAATATCCATGCATCTGTATAAGTATAAGTAACGGATACCAGGGTAGCGATGATAAGGTATAAGCCAAACACAGAGCCGGCTTTGGTCCAGCTGCCTTTTTTTTCGTCAACAAAACGGTTAATGAGTGTATAACCGCAATAGTAAATGATGATCTGCGACAGGCGGGGTAAAAACAGGTGCTTCCAGAAGTCATATTTTATGTGATATTGCTCAAACCGGTGTGAGTCATATACTTCCGGAGTTTTGCTCATGATCAGCAGGCTTAGTAAGAAAGAAGCTGCGATTATGGTAACGATCCAGAACTCAATTTTGTTATATATTTCTTTTGCTTTCATTTTTTTGTTTGATCCTGCAAGATTAAAATCTTATTAAGGTATGTTGTTTGCGAATGTGATGAAATGGTTTTTTCTTGTGATGAAATGGGCTCGTATTACAAAGATGCGCTTCGGTTTTGGAAGGATTGGCCGGTACAATGAGCCTTGTCGCGGATACTTAGCATATTTTTACAATATTTTACGTTTTTATGACGTATCTTCCTTGTATAATTTAGAGAAGAGATTAATATGGAGCGAAAGGATTTTCTAAAGAAAGGATTTACGGCGTTGGGTGCGGTGGCATTCACGTCCAGCTGGATTATTTCCTGTAAAAAGGATACTGACGATGACGACACCGATACGAGCGCTTCCATTAGTGCGCTCAACTGTTCGTCTGCAACGGTATCGGCCGATGCAACAGTAAGTTCAGTGTATTCCGGAACGGTTACTGTTCCTTATACGGGTGGAAACGGCGCGGCATACAGCGCCGGTACGGCCATATCCTCCACAGGGGTTTCGGGACTTACCGCCACACTAAAGGCGGGAACTTTGGCCAGCGGGGCAGGTAATCTTACTTATGCCATTTCGGGTACGCCAACCACTGCCGGTACGGCGGGTTTTGCCATTACTTTCGGCGGACAAAGCTGCTCTTTCAGCATTACGGTAAATGCCGCAAGTTCAACATCAGCATCTGTAAGTGCATTGACCTGCGCTTCGGCTGTTGTATCGGCTACCGCGACCATCAATACAGCCTATTCGGGTACGGCTACGGTTCCCTATACTGGTGGTAACGGCGCTACATACAGCGGCGGATCGTCTATAGCTTCTACGGGTGTTTCGGGGCTTACCGCCACACTGCAGGCGGGAACTTTGGCCAACGGAGCAGGCAATCTTACTTATGCCATTACAGGTACGCCGACCTCTTCCGGTACGGCCAGCTTTGCTATTACCTTCGGCGGGCAAAGCTGCTCATTCACGCTTACCGTAGCAACAGCGGGCACCAGCGAATGTTCGCAGTATCCAAGCGTGACGGAAGGTCCATATCCTACCATATATAATACCACCTTTACTACAACAGTTGCCACCAGAACGGATATCACTTCAGACGGCTCGGGTACCCGATCAGGAACGCCGCTTACCATAGCGATCACGATGAAAGATTATGCCAATAGCTGTGCTGTGAACTCGGGCATAATTGTGGACATCTGGTTTTGCGACGCGGAGGGCAACTATTCGCAGTATGGAGGAAGCGGTACACAGAGTACGGACTATACAGCCTCAAAGTATTATTTTTTGCGCGGCCGGCAAATCACCGACTCCAACGGCACTGTAAACTTTACAGGGATTTATCCGGGCTGGTATCGCGGACGTACCACACATATCCACGTACATGCCTATAGTGCCAGCGGAACCAGCCTCGTGGTTGCGCAGATCGCTTTCCCCGAAGATATTACCAGCACGGTTTACGCTCAGGGCGCTTATGAATCGCACGGGCAAAAAGAAACCTCCAATGCAACGGATAATATCTTCAGTGCATCGTATGGTAGCAGCACATTATTGAGTATTTCCCTGGCAAGCGTTACAGGCTCTGTTTCGGCCGGCTATGCACTTACACATAGTATTGCCTATTAATGTAAAAAATATGAATAATAGGCCGAATGTAACAATTCTTTTGGCAGAGGCGCGGGGCAAAACACAATCCGGTGGTTTGGACAGCTTTCACAGCTTAAATTTCGGGAACTACAGGATGGAAGGCCGCGAGCCTTTTGGTGAAGTATTTGTTTTTAACGAAGATTTTCTTGCTCCCGAAAAGGGCACAGAGATCAGCGTTTCATCGCATATAGAAATCTTCCTGATCCCCATCGCAGGAGGATTGGAGATGGAGTTTAATAACGGCGGCGATCTGCGGTATATTTCCGCCGGCGAGGCTTTGCATATTGTAGCGCTGCCGGGAAACCGTATCAAACTCACCAATCCCTATAGCAGCAGGCAGGTGTGCTTTATACAGATCTGGCTATCATCCAAAACGGGCGGTTTGTCCACCTTCAGCTATATGCAGACCGGCTTTGACATCAACGATAAAAACCGGTTTAAGCCAATACTGACGAGCAACTCCGGTAATACAACGGTGCGCCTTACAAAAATGGAGCTGCGCCAGAAACGGCATTATACGCCCCACCATTCAGATATTTTTGTTTTTACTGTGGAAGGAGCGTTTGATTTCCACGACCGGCTGATCCAGCACAAGGAGGGCCTTATACTACGGCAGGTCAGCGATGAATTAGAGTTTGAAGCCCTTAGCCAGGACGCTATTTTATTGATGATAGAAACACGTACGTAACGCCAATAATGTTCTTGATAACCGCTACCTTTGCATCCGTGCAAAAGCTGCCCGCCTTTATACTTTCCCTTACCTTCCTGGTGCAAAGTTTCAACCAGGGCTTTTGTTATATTGATTATATTTTCCGCAAGGCAGATTACGAAAAACGCTGTATCAACAAGGCCTTCCCCACAATGCATTGTAATGGCAAATGCCAGCTGATGAAGAAAATAATGGAGCAGGAGCAGAAAGAACAGGGGCAGCCGCCGGAAATAAAATTTGCCGGAAAGGTTGAGGTGGTGCCTTCTGAAAATGACTTGTTGATCAAACCGGTACAGATAAACATCACAAAAGATTTTACCATTATAAACGCTGCTAAACCTGTTAAGATGGCCATTGCTATCTTTCATCCGCCACCTGCTGCAGCCATTTAGTATTTTCCTGATTTTTTAAGAGCCTGGTTGTTCGCATATACTTTGTGTGTGCAGGCAGTTTATTTAGTGCTGCAGGTTTTCGCTGCTGTCGAAAGATGAATGCATCCGTTATAAATAAGGCGCCAGGCTGATTTCCAACAGTTGACAAACAAAAATATATACGAATGAAACCGGCATATACGCTGTTTCTTTGTATGCTGCTGCCGGTTATTGGCTATGGCCAACAACTGCAGGGAAAGATATTTGACGCAGATACAAAGGAGCCGCTCTCAAACGCAACCATTAAAGCCAACAATAAATTATTTTTCTCATTACCCGACGGATCATTTTCACTGCCGGATAATGTTAGCGAGTTCGAAGCAAGCTTTGCAGGCTATATAACTGTACATGCTGACACACGCAATCTTAAAATAGCGCTGCACAAAAGCAATGATCAATTGGAAGCTGTTGTGGTCAGCGCCAATAAAACAGTTCAGAAAAGAACAGAGGCACCTGTTGCCATCAGCACCCTTAACAAGGAAACTATTGAAGATACAAAAGCGCAGCGGCTCGATTTTTTGCTGAATAAGGTGAGCGGTGTGTTTATGGTGAACCTGGGCAACGAGCAACATGAAATGAGCATCCGCCAGCCAATGACCACCAAAAGCCTTTTCCTTTACCTGGAAGATGGTATTCCCATCCGGACAACCGGTGTGTATAATCATAATGCCTTACTGGAAATGAACCTGCCTGCTGCAAGATCAATTGAAGTGATCAAAGGCCCCTCATCGGCTTTATATGGATCGGAGGCCATTGGAGGGGCCGTAAATATTATTACACAGGGTGCGCCGATATATACCAGCGGATCGGTAAGTGCGCAACTCAATAATACAGGTTACAAGCGGGCAGATCTTCAACTGGGTACCACTGTTGGAAAATGGGGTTTTATTGTTAGCGGGTATTATGCTGATAAACATAACGGACCTATTGAATATAGCGATTTTTCAAAGAAAGCCATTACCTTAAGAACAGATTGCCGTGCAGATGAAAAAACTACCTGGTCGAATACATTAGCCTGGGTTGATTATTACAGCAATATGTCCGGATCCATAGACAGCATAAAGTTTGCGCAAAAAGATTATACCTCTTTACAAACTTTTACTTACAGGAAAGTGCATGCGCTCCGGTATAAATCCATGCTAAACAGGCAATGGAATAATAACAGCGCAACAAATATTTCTTTACTATACAGGGATAATACGGTTGGCCAGAACCCCTCTTATACCATCGCAAGTACCTCCGATCCGTTAAAATTCAGGAGCCAGATCAATGAAAACGCATTTAATACCTATGCCCTTTTTGTAACGCATGTTCAAAAAATGAATTTCCTGAACAGCCGGTTGATTGCCGGTGCGAATTTAGATTATAGCCCGCAGCAGTACTACGCAAGATTTATATCGGTTAACAGGGATACGGTTTCCGGAAAATATATCAGCTACGACGCCTTTCCCACGGATTCTTTTCTGAGTAAATATAAAACGGGCATCATCAATATGGCATCCTATATTAATTATGATTTTATGCCGTTTAAAAATCTGAAAATTATTGCAGCATTACGTTACGACACCTTTCAATATTATTTCATCAATAACCTGCCCTCATCCGGAAGTGTAAGCACGGCCTCAACCGTAAATTATTTTAGCCGTTTTACGCCTAAGCTGGGACTGACGTACAATTACAAAAGCATTGGTTTTTATGCTAATTACAGCCAGGGGTATGTGCCTCCGCAATTAACTGAATTATATAGTAGTGTTAAGGAGGCTCCTTATCTGCTGCCACAGGTGTTTAATAATTATGAGATTGGGGGATGGGTGGGAATAAATAATAAAGTCTATTTCGACTGGAGCCTTTACAGGATGGAAGGCAAGAACGAGATCGTATCTGTACGGCAGGCCGATAATTCCTATATCAACGAAAATGCCGGTTCTACAAGGCATATCGGCGTGGAATACGGGATCACGCTCCGGCCGGTAAATGATGTGCAGTTCAGGCTCAGCGGCACCAATGCCAAACATACTTTTGTAAAGTATGAAAGTAAGGGTGTTGATTACAGCGATAAGAAAATGAGCGGGGCGCCAGGATTTATTGCTAATGCGGAAATTTCGTATAAGCCTCATTATATAGCCGGACTGCGCGTTAGCGGGGAATGGCAGCACCAGGGAAAATATTTTATGGACGACCTGGACCAATATACCTACAACGGGTTTGATATCATTAATTTCCGGGCGGGATATACTTTAAAACGGGTTGAGCTATGGGCCAATCTTTTAAATGCTGCCAATAAATATTATTCCGTTTTTTCATCTAAAAGCAGCACCTCCGGCGGCAGCGCAGCGTATTCTTATAGCCTGGGAGATCCCCGCGAAATTACGGTTGGCATATCCTATCATTTCGGGAAAAAGTAAAACAGGCAGCATGCTTAAGCATATTTATAAATGGCATAGAAAACTTTCCCTGATCATTGCAATACCCGTGTTACTATGGGCGCTAAGCGGCATCCTGCATCCGCTAATGACCACTATCCGGCCTGCTCTAACAACGCAACAGTACAGGGCTCCGGCTATCGACACGGCACAAATAAAAATTTCTTTGCAGCAATGTCTTTTACAGAATGATATAGACAGTTTTGTCAATGTGCATATTGTGCATATTGCCGGGCAGCAGTATTACCAGGTTGCTGTTAACAGAGATAAGGAGCTGAAATACTTCAGCACGCTTAATGGGATGCAGCTAAACAATGGCAACCAGCTGTATGCCCGCTATCTTGCAAAGATTTTCCTGGAGGGCGAAGAGCAAACGCATTATGCACTGCCTGCCACCGACGAAAGCTTTGACTGCTGTGCCAATACAACCATGCGTGTGCTAACGGAAAAAGGAGCCAGAGTAACATCAGTAAAGATCATAAATGATTTTTCAGGAGAATACAAAGAGATCAACCGCCTGTTACCGGTGTACAAAGTTTTATTTGCAAGAAAAGATGGGATACGGGTATATGTAAAAACAGAAGGAAGCCGCTTTGCTTATGCTGTTGATAATAAGCGGGCATTTTTTGACAAAGTTTTTGGCTGGCTGCATACCTGGAGCTGGATGGATGGGTTAGGAAGGTTTAAATACCTGGTAATGGTAATAATTACTTTGCTGGCCTTCGTTACCAGCGGCATGGGGGTATATATATTTTTCAAAACAAAGGCGAAAAAATCGGATAAACGTATCGTAAAAGCCCGGCGCAATCACAGGTACACAGCGTTGATAGCATCCTTGTTCTCATTAATGTTTACGTTTAGCGGAGGGTATCATGCTTTATCGGACCTTTTACAGGAGAAAGAAAAGGATACTCCTCCCGTGGCGGTCTTACCGGCAAGAGCGATTGCGCCTGATTTTAATAAACTTTCCAAACTCGCAGGAGCGCCGATACAACAGCTCTCCGTTTGCAGGATCGGTCATAAAAATTACTGGCAGCTGCTGTTAGACACGCCTTCAGCTACCGGCCCTGCTGATCTTATGAAAGCCAGGCAGGTAGCGCCACCTGAATTAATTTATGTAGATGCAAGCGATTATACTGTGTTGAGCAATGGTGAGAACAGGTATGCAAAATACCTGGCCGCCTGGTATAGTAAAAAAGACACTGCAGGTGTTAGAGACATAAAGCTGGTAACACAATTCAATGCCGAATACGGATTTATTAATAAACGCCTGCCTGTGTGGAGGGTAACGTATGGAGGCGGAAATGAAAAATATTTTGTGGAAACAACATCCGGAAGCCTGGCTTTGCATCTTACAAATGGGAAAAAGGCCGAAGGATACAGCTTTGCTTTTCTTCATAAGCACTATTTTATGGATTGGGCCGGTAAAACAGTCAAAGATGGCAGTACAATACTGGCGGCGGGTTTGCAGGTATTAATGATTGTATTCGGATGCATCTTATATATAATATCGGGGAAACGAAAAAGAAACCATTCAAAAGCGAATGTATAATCTGCCTATAAAAAAATTTTCTGTACGTTTGCCGACTTAATATATTTAATACATGCTCGATAGAAGAATAGCGCCACCGATTGTAGACGCGGTGCATTTTGATTTGCAGTTACAGCCTTACCAGAAATATACTTTAAAGAATGGCGCAGCCGTTTACGGGATAAATGCCGGCACAGAAGAGGTGCTGCAGATAGAATGGGTGTTTGATGCAGGCAATTGGTACGAAGAAAAAAACCTGGAGGCGGCGGTTACAAATTTCCTGCTGAAGAACGGAACCGCAACCAAAACGGCATTCCAGGTGAATGAACATTTTGAATATTACGGCGCCTATCTGAACAGGAATTGCGGCGCAGAATATTCGAGCGTTACCTTACACTGCCTTACCCGGCACATTAAAGAGTTATTGCCGGTGGTGCGCGATATTTTTTCAGAGGCATCCATGCTGCAAGCGGAAATGGATATCGCGGTTCAGAACATGAAGCAAAAGCTCGATGTAAATTTAAAGAAGAGCAGTTTTATTGCGGGCCGGTTAATAGATACTTACCTGTTTGGCGCTCATCATCCTTATGGCCGCTTTAGCAGGCATGAAGATTTTGACGCATTATTAAGAGAAGATATTTTAAGGTTTTACCAGCGATATTATAAACAGGGATCATTTAAGATCTTTGTGGCAGGTAAACTCCCCGATAATTTATATGCTTTATTGGATGAATATTTTGGAGACCTGAGCAACGACAGACGTGCAGAAAGAGAACACCATACCCATCCATCTGCTGAGAAAAAACATCTGTTCATAAACGATGAAAAAAGCACACAGGCGTCTATAAGGATCGCCAGGCCATTCGGTAACCGGCAGGACCCGGATTTTCTGAAAGCGCATGTATTAAATGTTTTGTTCGGTGGATTTTTTGGCAGCAGGCTAATGGCCAATATCCGTGAAGAGAAAGGCTATACGTATGGCATCCATAGTTATTTAATGGGTAATAATAAAGAAAACGGCTGGATGATCACCACCGAAGCGGGACGCGATGTAAGCGAGGCAACGATACAGGAAGTGTATAACGAAATGCGGCAGTTGAGAGAAGTGCCGGTTGATGAGGAAGAACTGACACTGGTAAAAAATTACATGATGGGCTCTATTCTTGGCGACCTGGATGGACCGTTTCAGCTTATTGCCCGCTGGAAGAACATCATTTTGAATGACCTGGGAGATGATTATTTTAACCGCTCCATAAACAATATTAAGAATATTACAGCAGCTGAACTACAGGAAGTGGCTGATAAATATTTGATACCCGGGGACTTTTATGAATTGACAGTGGTGTAAACTTCTTCCGTAAGTTTCTAATAATTTATTTAATGAACGATTCACTCTGTATTGGGTTGTTGAAAAGGAGAGAACGTTTATCAGGCAAGCAGTTTTTGTTCTTCCCGGCTTATTATTAATTACTTGCTAACACTATTTTTCGGATATGTTTCATAACTTCAGACAAATATTCTTTGACAGTGTGTGTTGATATATTTAGATGATCTGCTGCTAACTTATACGTTTTGCCTTGTAACTTGCACAGTTCAAATACTTTCTTTTTCTGTGGCGAAAGGTTCCTCACCGCAGCTTCAATTGACCTTAATTTTCTTTCTTTTTCGAAAAAATCGTATTCGTTGTGGTTCCCTATAATATCAATATCCATATTTTTCACCGAACAAGCTCTAAGGTTTTTTTTTAAGTGATCAATAGCCTTATTATGGCTTACCACAAAAATCCAATTTTGTATTGGTTTATTAGGATTAATGCTTGATCGTTTTTCCCATAATGTAATGAATACTTCCTGCACAATATCTTCAGCAATCCGTGAATCTTTTGTAAGTTTTAATACATTAGCGTATATAATCTTACTGTATTTCCAATAGAGTGAATTAAATGCAACGTGATCACCATTCTGTAAATTGTATAATATTTTTCTTTCTATTTCCATGCAGCTATATTTTGATTAATAGACTAAAGAGTATCCCTTCGTCCAACCCCATCATTTTTAATAATAAAGGGGTTGTCATTTTTGCGGGATGGAACATACAGATAATCTAAGTCGTGCGGAGGTGATGCGTGGTCATATTGAAGCCTGCCGTGCAAG
>JASGEW010000061.1:0-48062 GCA_047606125.1 Niabella sp.
ATCGCATTGGCAATAGACCGGCTGAGCGGCTCCGGTTGGGAGAAAATGCAAAAACCCAACGTCTGTTCTTCGATTAAAGTTTGTATAAGCAGGTAATCGGCTTTTGTGCTTACCTTCATCAAAAGGATCTTAAACCCGCATGTTGATATATAGTACACACATTACTCCCCGCCTGCAATATATTATTGATTTTATTGCGGGCGAGATCAGCGCCGGGCCCTGGGAACTTACCGGCGACCCGGTTTTGTTCATATCCTCTTATAAAAATAAGATCAACTACAGCTATCAGCATTTTGAGGGTAATATACTGGAGATCCGGCCACACAATCTGCTGTTTGAAGAAAATATAAAGCCCCAGCAGATCAATTGCACACAACCAAACCAAACCGTTGTTTTCTTTCAGAATGAGAGTGAAACCGGCTTTGATATTTTTGCTGCCATATTTTATTTAATAACGCGATATGAAGAATACCTGCCGCATCAAAAAGATTTGCATGGCAGATATTCACATTTAAACTCGCTGGCTTACAAAGAAAATTTCCTGCATACGCCCTTGATTAATATCTGGCTGAAAAATTTTTCGGCTCTATTAATCAGCCACTTCCCATCATTCAGGCTCAAAGAAAATCATTTCTTGCTTTTGCCAACATACGATATTGATATGGCCTGGAGTTACAAACACAAGGGATGGCTTAGAACTGCAGGTGGAATTGGTAAAGAGCTGGCCCGTTTTAGGGTCCGAAATATTGCACAAAGAATCCGTGTGCTTACAGGTAAAGAAGAGGACCCGTTTTACAATTTCAAATGGCTGGATACCCTGCATCAAAAGTATGAGCTGCGCCCCGAATACTTTTTTTTGGCAGCTGAAAAAACTTCGGATAAAGATAAAAATATTGCGCCCCGCCAGCCGGCCATGCAACAATTAATCAAACAGGTATCTTTACGATATGCTACCGGCCTGCACCCGTCCTGGCAAAGCGGCGACAACTATTCTATCCTTAAAAATGAAAAAGCATTGCTCGAAAATATTACGGGACAGCCTGTCACTACTTCGCGGCAGCATTATTTACGGGTGACTTTTCCCACTACCTATCAGCAATTAATAGCAACTGGTATCAAAGAGGACTATTCGATGGGGTATGCTGCTGAAAACGGTTTCAGGGCTTCAGTAGCTTCAGTATTTTATTGGTTCGACCTCTCCAAAAATCAGGCTACCCCTCTTAAAATAGTTCCTTTTTGTTTTATGGATGCCACCTCTATATATTATAAAAATCACACACCCTCCCAGGCGCTCGAAGCATTATACCCGCTATGGCAGGAAGTCAAAAAAATAAATGGCTGTTTTTGCATGATCTGGCATAACGATACTTTTAAAAGTGAAGACTGGCGCAAAATGTATGAAACATTTATCAGATCAGCTACTGCCAAAAAAAATTACGGACCGGAAAACGCCTATCCGTAATCTGCAAAGCAACAGGATCTGTATCAACCATTATCTTGCGCCGGGCGGACAATACTGCCTTAAGTAGTTTGTATATAAAGTTCTTAAATGTTGTGTGGTGCCCTCCCCTTCCGATATACTATGCGTGCGGTTGGGATAGCTCATCAACTGGAATTGCTTCCCGTATTTTATCAGCTGGTTAATGAGCATATCGGCATTATTATAGTGCACATTATCATCGCCGGTACCATGAATGTATAAAAGATTGCCTTTTAAATCTTTTGCATGGCTAACCGGAGAGCCTTTCAAATATGGGGTTTCATCTTCCTGCGGCAGTCCGGAATAGCGCTCCTGGTAAATATTGTCGTATGTGCGCTGGTTGCCTACTGCAGCAACCGCTATACCCGTTTTATAAATTTCAGGGAACTGGAACATGAGATTTAAAGTAGTAGATCCTCCACCGCTCCAGCCCCAAACAGCTACCCGGCTGATATCGATATAGGGACGTTTTAATAACTCCGTGGCTGCCATTGCCTGATCGTGGATATTGAGAATGCCAATATTTTTATACAAAGCTTTGCGCCATGTTCTTCCTTTAGGAACCGGGGTACCACGACTGTCGATAGAAACATAGATGTACCCGTCTTTAGCCATATTGCCGGTATATAAAAAATTCCTTCCCGCGCCATAAGCATCCTTAACAGTTTGTCCCCAGGGCTCTGTGTACACATAAAACACTACCGGATATTTTTTGGTGCTATCAAAATGATCCGGTTTGGCCATCCATGCATCCATCTGAACACCATCTGCAGTAGTGATCTTTAAGAATTCAACATTTGATCCTGATTTATCAGCTTTTGCGAGCGCTTTGGCGACTGTATTATCATTATTGAGCGCTTTATGATCCGGTAAACTGATCCATTCGTTTACAGGCGCCGTATAGTAATTGGAAAAATCATGAACAGCATATTTTGCATTCGGGCTCAATTCATAATTGTTTGTTCCGGTTTCACTTGCAGGAGTTAACCTTTCGGCAATGCCTTTACCATTTAATTTTGCTCTGTACAAATACTCCTGGGTTGCATTTTCGGGAGATGCGAAAAAATAAACATATCCGCCTTTTTCATCAATTGTGCTGACGTCCATGACATCGTACTTGCCATTGGTGATCAGGGTTTCCTGCTTCCCGTCCCTGCTTACACGGTATAGATGCCGCCAGCCATCTTTATCTGAAGCCCATAAGAACGCTCTCCCATTATTCAGCCAATCCCATCCGCCATTGGTATAATCCTGATCCCACGATGGTTGTATGTCAATATACGCCTCATCCTTTTCGTTATAAATTGATTTTGCAGCGCCGGTTTGCGCATCACAAAGCACCAGGTTGCTTTCGTTTTGCTGACGGTTGAGATGCTGAACGATCAGTTCACTATTATTATCCGCCCATTCCATACGTGGCACATACGATCCCAATATCGCGTCATCGGGGATATTCATCCACTTCGTTTGTGCATTATCGATATTCACAACCCCTATTTTAAAAACGGAAGGCTTTTCACCAGCAATGGGATATTCTATCGGGATAATTTCAGGATAAAGTGAATCGGTGTTATTTACCATATTATATACTTTGGTATCACCGGCAATGATCTGCCAGTAGGCTATCTTTTTACTGTCAGGGGCCCACCTGAATCCATCGCGGCAGAAAAATTCTTCTTCATACGCCCAGTCAAATGTGCCGTTGATGTGTTTACGATCGCCATTAGTAGTAAGTGGTTTTATATTTCCCGTGGCCAGGTCTTCAACATACAGGTTAAAGGCGCTTACGTAAGCTGCTTTGGTATTATCCGGAGAGAGCTTTGCAAACATTAAGGAAGACGCAGGCATTATTTTTCCCAATTGCTGCAATTTTCCTGTGGCGACATCGTACACCCAATAATCGCCCCGCGTATCTTCGCGCCATACTTTTTTACTGTTGGTGTATATAAGCACTTTAGAAGCATCTTTACTTACCTCAAAACTTCTTATACCTATAGGCTGCACAGCGCCAGCAGGCACCAGCTTTTCTTTTGGAACAAATACAGCAGACACGTTTTGCGGCAAAACGAATTTTAAAATATTTCCGCCATCTGCCTGGTAATAAGCATTGCCATCTGCCGACCAGTTAGGTTTTTGAGCAAAAGCAGTTGTAAAACAAACGATACTGATACAAACGCAACTAAAATGTTTTAGCATTTCCTAATTTTTTTTTATGAATACCGACTTTAAGCTTTAGGCATTACGCTTTAAGCTTTCTGCAAAACCTGTAATATTGAAACCTGAAACTTGCAACTCCTATAGTTTCCTGTTGGGTTTGGCTGACATATAAAACTGAAGCGTTCCGCCGTTAAGAATATCTTCATACTTCAAAACAGGCGAAGAGAGTTGCTTTCCGTTTAATACAGCTTTTTGAACATATACATTTTCAGGCCCCTGATTTTTCGTTTCAATGGTAAATGTTTTACCATTTTCCAGCTTAACGGTTGCTTTATTAACAGATGGGCTGCCCAGGCTATAAGTATTCTCTCCGGGCGCCACGGGATAAAAACCCAGTGATGAAAATATATACCAGGCGCTCATTTGCCCACAATCATCATTACCGCCCAAACCGTCCGGTGCAGGCTTATATTGTTTTTCAAGGATCATACGCACTGTTGCCTGCGCCTTCCAAGGCTCGCTGCTCCAGTTGTATAAATACGCCACATGATGTGCCGGCTCATTGCCATGCACATAGCCGCCGATAATGCCTTCCCGTGTAATGTCCTCTGTATGTGCAAAAAATTCGTCGGGCAAATGCATGGCAAATAAGGTATCTAACCTGCTTGCAAATTTTTTCTTTCCACCCATTGCTGCTGCCAGTGCAGCAGGGTCCTGCGGAACAAAGAAGCTGTAGTTCCAGCTGTTGCCTTCAATAAAGCCCTGCCCGTCTGTGCTCAGCACATCAAAATTTTCCCTGAATGTGCCGTCTGCCTTTTTAGGGCGCATAAACCCTATGGACGCGTCAAAATTATTTTTCCAGTTTTGAGAACGTTTTAAAAACTCGTTATACACATCTTCCTTTCCCAGTTTTTTTGCAGCCTGGGCAATGGCCCAATCGTCATACGCATATTCCAGTGTATTGGAAACTGAAACACCGCTTTTTTCATCAGGAATATATCCTTTATCAATATAGAGTCCGATACCTTCATAATTTCTTTTCCGGGCAGTAGCTATGCAGGCATCAAGCGCTTTATCGGCATCTCCGTTGTACGTTCCTTTTACAATGGCATCTGCGATTACAGCAGCGCTGTGATAGCCGCTCATACACCAGTTGTCATTGGCGTAATGCGACCATACAGGTAACATGTGCAGCACGCTCTGATCATAATGGGCCAGCATCGATTTAACCATATCATTATTCCTCGAAGGCTGAATAATATTAAAGAAAGGATGCAATGCACGATAGGTATCCCACAATGAAAAAGTTGTATAGTTGGTAAACCCGTCAGCTTTATGCGCTTCCTGGTCCAGTCCTTTATACTCACCATTTACATCAGTATAAATAGTAGGATTAATAAAGGTATGATACATAGAAGTGTAAAAATTGATCTTATCCGGTTCTGATGCATCGATCTGAATTTTGTTCAGCTCCTTATTCCATTTGGCCTGTGTCTGATCTTTTACAGCGTCAAAATCCCAGCCGGGAATTTCCGTTCTCAGATTCAGCAGGGCGTTAGACTGGCTTACAGAAGATAAAGCCATCTTAATTTTAACAGGCTCATTGGCTGCTGCATCAAAATCAAAATGCATGCGGATATTCCGGCCGGCTATATCCGGAAAGTTTTCTTCCTGGTTAAACTTGCCCCAGAATCCGCGATAGGCCTGTTTTGCATCATAAATCTTCCTGCCAAAACTTTTAAACGGTCTGGAAAAAGTCATCGCAAAATAAACCGTGCGCGTGCGCGCCCATCCGTAAGTTTGCCGGTAACCTGTAACCAGCGTATCATTTATTACCCGCACAAATGTCCAGACATCTTTGCCCTCATAGTTATAAATACCGGCCATCAGGTCAAGAATAATATGGGCATTATCCGTTTGCGGGAAAGTATATTGATGAAAGCCTACCCTTTCTGTAGCGGTGAGCTCGGCTTTTATATTTCCATCTTTTAACAGTACGCTATAATAACCGGCTTCCGCTTTTTCTTCATCGTGAGAAAAGGCAGACCGGTAACCACTTGCAGGATCCGATGCGGTTCCCGGGTTCAGCTGCAAAGGGCCTGCTGTTGGCATGATCAGAAAATCGCCAAGATCGGAGTGCCCTGTACCGCTGAAGTGCGTATGACTAAATCCAACAATGGTATTGTCTTCATACCGGTAGCCGGCACAATATTTATACGCTTCACCATTATACCTCCCGTTCACTTCATAAGGAATGGTATCAGTATCAGGGCTCAATTGCACTGCGCCGAAAGGAGCAGTGGCACCGGGATAGGTATGTCCCATTTTTTCGGTACCGATCAGCGGATGCACATATTGAACGAGGTTTTGCTGCGCGCTTGCAACAAGCGTTACAAGGCATAAAAGGGGGATCATTACAGTCTTCATGTTGCTAAGATATTCATAAGATATTTATTTACCGAACAGATCTTTTTTCAGAAGAAAGTTTGTCGTTTTTTACGACACCTTGCTGTCATTTTTAAAAAGAAAAAGCTAACTTGGTGAAGCATTTAAACAGGCAGTATGCCATTTAAGAACAAATAAATAATGTGACGCCAGCAACAGATTATAGCGGTAAACTTGTTTGCATTTTTTTATTGCTCACTTTTGGGCTAAGCAGTATTTTTTATATCCTGATCATTCATGCAGGCAGCATTTCGGGAGGTTTTGGATTATATGTAGCGGGACTGATGTGGTGCCCGGGCATTGCGGCGCTGCTTAGCTGCAAAATTTGCGGTGTACCGGTACGCTCAATGGGTTGGCAATGGGGAAAAAATAACTACCAGGTATGGGCCTATCTTATACCTGTTCTTTACACGATTGCTGCTTACTCGACCATCTGGGCCTTTGGCTGGGGCAGCTTTTATAATAAAGAGTTTGAAAAGAACATTACCCATTCTTTTGGATGGCCATCCCTGCCTCCGGGAATTAGTTTGTTCGGGTATTTTTTACTGATTGGCGTATTCGGTATGGCTGGAGGCATGGCTACTGCACTCGGCGAAGAAACAGGGTGGCGCGGGCTTTTGGTACCACAGCTGTACAAGCGTTTAGGATTTACCAGAACGTCGCTGCTAACCGGCATCATCTGGGCCGTATGGCATTACCCCATTTTACTTTTTGCTGATTATAACAGTGGCACTCCGGCCTGGTATGCCTTAACCTGCTTTACGGTACTGGTTGTAAGCATCAGTTTTATTTACACCTGGTTCCGTATAAAATCGGGTAGTTTATGGACAGGCGTAATATTACATGCCAGCCACAACCTGTATATTCAGTCTATATTTACACCGTTAACCATCGATACCGGTAAAACAAAATATTTTATAGATGAATTCGGGATCGTATTGCCGGCTATTTGCCTGTTGCTGGCCATCTGGTTCTATAGTAAAAGAAAACAACTGTTGCATCCGGCAACACAATAACAGTATTTTTAATATTTTTATGATTCAATAAATTAAAAGCTTTAACTAACCTGTTAGAAAATGTTTTTTAAGAAAAACCCGTTTGTACGGCTGCTCCTGCCGTTTATTGCAGGCATTGTAATACAAAGGCACCTGCAAATACCATTATCATGGAGCATTGGATGCTTATCAGCAGCAGCAATTCTATATTTCCTGTTTGAAAAACGTACGCAGTTCCAAAAGTTCAAATATGCAGCCTGGCAGGGTGCCGTTGTTTTTGTAACAGTGTTATCCGCAGCAATGATCGTAACATATTGTAAAGATGCCAGGCATAAAAAAAGCTGGATCGGCAATGCAACAGAAAAAGAACAAATGCTTGTTGTGTATTTAAAAGAGCCATTGGCAGCGAAAGATAAATCTTACAAAGCAACAGCAGCAATTTTATACGCTATAAAGGGCGCGCAAAAACAACGTGCTTCGGGAGATATTACCATTTATTTCAGAAAGGACAGCATTAACTCAGGCCTCGGGGCTGGTGACCGGCTTATATTCAGTACTCCCTTGCAGGAAATAAAAAATCAGGGAAATCCCGGTGGCTTTGACTATAAAACATACTGCCTGTTCAATGGCATTACCCACCAGGTATACTTAACCGGCGCGGACTATCAATTGTTACCCGGGAAGAATATTAGTGCAACAAAAAATATCCTGTTCGAAACAAGAGCATTTGTACTAAATGCCATAAAGATAAATATACACGGCAAAAAGGAACAAGGGTTGGCAGAAGCGATGCTTATCGGTTATAAAGACGACCTCGACAAAACGCTTTTACAATCTTATACCAACACAGGTGTAGTGCATGTAATAGCCGTATCGGGCATGCATCTCGCTTTATTGTACTGGATATTAAATTTATTATTTCAGCCATTGCTTAAACAAAAAGCCACAAAATGGCTGCATCCGGTATTAGTATTAATTATTCTTTGGGGGTTTTCTTTTTTAGCCGGGGGCGCTGCTTCTGTTGTACGGGCGGCCGTAATGTTCACATTCATCACCATCGGTAAGCAAATCAACCGGAATGCATCCATCTACAACATCCTGGCCGCATCGGCATTGTGCCAGTTGTGTTACAATCCTTACTGGCTATGGGATGTAGGCTTTCAGCTTTCTTATGCAGCAATACTCAGCATTGTTGTATTTTATAAACCCATCTACAACCTGGTATTTATCAAAAATAAACTGCTTGATCATATATGGCAGCTGGCAGCTGTAAGCATCGCCGCACAAATTTTAACCACCCCTTTTTCGATGTATTATTTTCACCAGTTCCCCGTGTATTTTTTGTTGAGCAATCTTGTAGTAGTGCCCGTTTCAACTGTTGTGCTCATTGGCACCTTATTACTCGTTCTTTTTTCTCCCATAAAAATAATTGCGGGTAGTATGGGTCATTTATTAAATGGATTAATATGGTGGCTGAACACTTTTATCGAACGTATGGAAGATTTTCCGTTGGCGCGCTGGCAGGGCATCGAGGTGGGTTTTATACAGGCTACCTTACTCATTTTGATAATTGCCGGCATCAGTTGCTGGCTATTAAAGAAACATAAAGCGGGGGTATGGGTGGCGCTTGGAGGATTACTGGTATTTTTCCTGATACGTGCGTATTCCTTTTACAATGCAGGGCGGCAGCAAAAATTAATCGTATATAATATCTCCAAACATACGGTCGTTGATTTTATATCGGGCAGAAATTATGTTGCTGTTGCCGATAGCGGTGCTTTGCAGCATACCGCCACTAACAGCTACACCTTAGCCCCGTCAAGAACTTTACACCGGGTAACGCCGGCAGCCGCACTTCCCGGTCTTTATAAAACCGGTAACGCCATCCTGTTTAACAGCAAAAAAATTCTTTTTATCAGCAATCCCGTAATCCCGGGTAGTACAGAAAACCGATTGCCCGCCGATGTTGTAATACTAAGTGGCAACCCCAGGTTATATATTTCCAGCCTGCTGGCAAACATCACCCCCAGACAAATTGTTATAGATGGTTCGGTACCCGCCTGGAAAGCGGCATATTGGATCAAAGATTGCGATTCGCTAAAAATTCCCTGCCATCACGCAGCCACAGACGGCGCTTTTGTAATGAACCTTTATTAGCTTACTTTTGCGGCTCATTTTCAAACAATCATGAACAAAAAAATACAATCTGCCCTCATTTCAGTTTTTTATAAAGACGGACTGGAGCCCATCGTAAAAGAATTGTCGCGTCTCGGTATCACTATCTATTCTACCGGCGGTACTCAAAAGTTTATTGAAGACCTGGGTATAAAAGTAGTTCCGGTCGAAAACCTTACCACTTACCCTTCTATTTTGGGTGGACGCGTTAAAACCCTGCATCCGTCTGTTTTTGGCGGCATTTTAGGCAGAAGAGACCTGGAAAGTGATGTACGGGAAATGGAGCAATACAAAATTCCTGAAATTGACCTGGTGATCGTAGATCTGTATCCTTTTGAAGAGACTCTTGCAGAGCAGCAGCTCCAAGCCTCCTCCGGGGGAGGAGGCTTGGAGGAGGCCGCGATCATTGAAAAAATAGATATCGGCGGCCCCTCTATGATCCGTGCAGCAGCTAAAAATTTTAAAGAGGTGCTGGTGGTTGCAGCCAAAAAAGATTACGCAGCTATTACAGGTTTGCTACAATCGCAAAATGGGGAAACAAGCCTTGAACAGCGCAAAAGCTTTGCTGCAAAAGCATTTGAAACAGTTGCTCACTATGATGTAGCCATTGCCCAATATTTTAATACCACTAATGCAGATGTCGAATATTTCTTTCATTCGGAAACGCACCCCAAAATCATGCGTTATGGCGAAAATCCCCACCAGCAGGGCATTTTCTACGGCAATTTAGACCAGTTGTTTACCCAGCTGAATGGAAAAGAACTTTCGTATAATAACCTCGTAGATGTGGATGCTGCGGTGCAGCTGATTGCAGACCTCACCCCCAGCCCCTCTTCCCGGGAAAGGGGAGCGCTTTTCTCCTCTTCTTTGGAGAGGGCGGGGGAAGAGGTCGTCTTTGCTATTATCAAGCACACAAATGTATGCGGGGTAGCTTCGCGAAAAACCATTGCCGATGCCTGGGGCACAGCATTACTGGGAGATCCTGAAAGCGCTTTTGGCGGCGTGCTGGTAACCAATGGCCGCGTAGATGAAATTACTGCTAACGCCATTAATGAGATTTTCTTTGAAGTGCTCATCGCCCCTGAGTTTGACGAAGCGGCGTTGCACATACTGAAATCCAAAAAGAACAGGATATTATTACAGCTAAAGGCATTGCCATATTCAAAAACACAATTCAAATCAGTATTGAACGGAGTGCTGGAGCAGGCAAACGACGAAGGATCTTATACCGATTGGAAAGAAGAGGGCGCCCGCCCTGCAACTGCCGAAGAAAAAGCCGACCTGGAATTTGCCAATATCATTTGCAAGCATTTAAAATCGAATGCCATTGCTTTGGTAAAAAACAGGCAACTGACAGGCAAGGGCGCCGGACAGACCAGCCGGGTGGATGCGGTGCGCCACGCTATTGAAAAAGCCAAACAATTCGGGTTTGATCTGAAGGGCGCCGTTTTAGCCAGTGATGCCTTTTTTCCTTTTAACGACAGTGTACAAATAGCCCATCAGGCGGGCATAACTGCCTTTATTCAGCCAGGCGGGTCGATAAGGGATAAAGATTCTATTGAATATTGTAAAGCAAACAACCTGGCTATGGTGCTTACCGGCATGAGGCATTTTAAGCATTAATATTTTTATCCTGAAAGTATATGCCCTGCAGGCTTAAGTCCTGCGGGGTTTTTTGTTTGGGTTTATGAAAGAGGCATGCCGGGCAAATCGGCTACAACACAAAAAATGGTCGAACAAACAGATACCTTATTTGAGCGACTATACTTCTCAATATTCTTTTTTACAATAATTTTACCGGTAATTGCCATAAACAACAAATTTATTAACCTACCAATGATTGCATCAAAACACCTTGGTAAAAAAAACACACTAACGATGTCATATCACGGAGCTTATTTTGCCAATGTTATTCCCTTTTCATCAAAATATATGGATCAGGGGAAATTCGGACGGATATTCGGGAACCTGCCGCCATGCTGCCCTAAAACAACAAAAGTGGAAAACGCCTTAAAAGATATGGGCAAAAAAGGCGGTATAATGGACGCGGGGGATGATCCTGCAAAAACAGCAGCGGAACTCATTACCGATTTAAGTGCGCAGCAGCACAACCCCAACAGTCCCGTAATGCCCGCAGGCATGACCTTTTTAGGTCAGTTTATTGATCATGATCTTACTTTCGACCCTACCTCAAGCTTCGAACGCCAGGTAGACCCTGAATACGTCGCCAATTTCAGAACGCCCACGCTTTCCCTGGATAATGTATATGGAAGCGGGCCCGGCGCCTCACCGCATTTATATGATCAGCAGGATGGCCTGGGTGGTATTAAATTTCTTATAGAAGGATCAGGTATAAAAAACAAGGAGGGTATTGCAAAATTTGACCTGCCCCGCAACAGCCAGAACACTGCATTGATCGGCGATCCCCGGAACGACGAAAATCTTATTGTAAGCCAGCTACATCTTGCATTTTTACTATTCCACAACAAAATAACAGATCATCTTCACGCTAAATTTCCATCCAAATCACCCTCCTCGCTGTTCCAGGAGGCGCAGGAACTTGTTCGCTGGCATTACCAATGGATTGTGTTGCATGAGTTTCTTCCGCTTCTTTGCGGCGCCGATACTGTGAATGACTGCCTGAATAAGGGGCGAAGGTTTTATCATTGGAATAACGAACCATTTATTCCCGTAGAATTTTCGGTAGCCGCTTATCGCTTCGGCCATAGCCAGATCCGCCCATCCTACAGGGCCAACTTTGGAAATTCGTCGGAAGCCACCCCTCAGCCATTTTTTGCCAGGATATTTGATCATACCCTGGGCAATACCGCCGACCCCGACGATCTGCGCGGAGGTAAAAGAGCCAATCGGAGATTTATTGACTGGGGCACTTTCTTTAATTTTCAGGATGGCAGTATGCGCCCTAACAAACTTATTGATACGAAGCTCTCCTCTCCCTTGTTTGATTTATTGGGCTTTGCCCCGGGCGACATTGTTTCTTTAGCACAGAGGAATTTATTGCGCGGCGTTACCTTCAACCTCCCGGCAGGTCAACGCGTGGCCCATGCAATGAAGCTGCCTGTTTTAGCGCCTGACGTGTTTGACAACTTAAAACACTATAAAACAGATTTTGAAAATAATACACCACTTTGGTATTATATCTTACGCGAGGCCGAGGTGCAGCAAATGGGCGTAAGACTGGGAGCAGTAGGCAGTACTATTGTTACAGAAGTGTTTATCGGGCTGCTGGAAGGTGATAAGCAGTCATACCTTGTTCAGAATCCTTTTTGGAAGCCAACGCTTCCCTGCTTTGAGGGATACAGAAACGGAAAGGATTTCACTATTGCCGACCTGATAAAAATAGCAGAGGGCACCACTCTTCTTTAAAGAAGGGTTTATAAAGCGGACAACTGTTTAAGGGTGCCCAACATTTTTGAGAATATGTATACTTACCACAGAGGAAAAAGAGGAATACACAGAGTGCTTTGAGGTTATATTCGGTAAAAAAGTTCTTGTGATCTCCGTGAAAAACGCTGTGAATCTCTGTGGTTTCTAAAAATGTGATGCCCCGCTGTTTAAAGAGCCACTCCATATACCGGGTAAATTACTTACCTTTGTACTCTTGTATGTTATCCTAACACTCGATTTGTCTTTCTTCCTCCATTCAAATATAGTGATCGCTTAACGTAAGGCAGGTATCCTATTCACAATTATTTGTGAGTAGTCTTACCTTATTTTATTATTTTTTAATTTATTCAATTTGTCATTTAATCATTTACAACTTATTGCGCCTTTACAGAAAGCGCTGAGCGAAATACGCTATACTGTGCCAACCCCGGTACAGGAAAAATCTATCCCGGTAATTTTACAAAAGAAAGATGTGCTCGCCTGCGCCCAAACGGGTACTGGCAAAACAGCTTCCTTTGCCCTCCCACTGCTGCAGCTATTATGCCTGGAAGAGCGGAAAACCGCAAAGTCAAACTGCCGGGCTTTGATCTTAGTGCCTACAAGAGAACTGGCACTGCAGGTAGCAGAGAGCTTTGTCACTTACGGCAAATACCTGCCATTAAAACACCTGGCCATTTTTGGCGGTGTATCCCAATACAACCAGGTAAGAGCGCTACGGCAACAGGCAGACATTCTTATTGCTACTCCTGGCCGTTTGCTGGATCTTCTTAATCAGCGTTGTCTTTCCCTGAACGATATTAAATATCTCGTATTGGATGAGGCTGACCGTATGCTGGATATGGGTTTTATAAATGATGTTCGCAAGATACTATCCAGGCTGCCTGAGCAACGACAGACCATTTTATTTTCAGCAACGATGCCTCTGGAAATTCAGCAACTGTCAAATACGCTTTTAAAACACCCTGTGCGGATAGAAATAACACCACCGTCAACAACCGTTGATCGGATACAGCAATCCTTATATTATACACAAAAGCAATATAAGCCATCCTTATTGCTGCACTTATTAAAAGATGAGGAGATGAAAACAGTACTGGTGTTTGCAAGAACAAAGTATGGCGCCGATAAAATCGCAAAGCACCTTATCCAGGCAGGGATAACTGCCGCAGCTATACATGGGAATAAATCGCAGGCGGCAAGGCAAACAGCCCTTCTGAACTTTAAAACCGGATCAATAAGAGTATTGGTGGCTACCGATATTGCCGCAAGGGGTATTGATATAGATCAGATGGGTCATGTAATCAATTATGAGTTGCCCAATGTACCCGAAACATACGTACACCGCATTGGCCGCACCGGAAGAGCCGGCGCAGAGGGCATTGCTATCTCTTTTTGTGATTATGAGGAGAAGCTGTATTTACGCGATATTCAGAAACTGATCAAAAAGAACATACCAGTTGTAAAAGATCATGCCTTTGATGTACCCCTGATGCATGGCAATGAGGCTCAAACAACTCATTCGTCTCAAACGCTACAACGAAAGCATAGCTTTGGCAACAGGAAAAAACGACTTTTTATGCAGCATTGAAGCCACTTTGAATGCATTTGAATCCTATTGCATTTTGCCTGCAATACTCACATTCTTCTGGTGCGTTCTTTCATCAGTTGTATCGCTTGTTCCCTACTGTCGAACATATCATTTATATTGACCAGGTTATCTGCCAGTTTGGGATATTGCTTGGTCATCAGGTAAAAGAATATATGCAGGTAATGGATCCCGTCAAAAACGATGGCTTTTCTTTGGGCAAATTCATCTTTCTGTTTCCAGAATTCCCGGGGCATGTCTGTATAATGCATTCCGGGCCGCAAATGGTGAATGATATGGTAGCCATCATTCCAACACGTATGATTATACCTGGTGTTAATGCAGTTAATAGAGTTGGTATAAATATCGTCGGGATTATTACTGTTTATAAACGAATGTTGCGTCCAGTTTCCCAACATCATTACAAACCGGGCAAATATTAAGGGGATTATAAAAATAACAAGAGAGGCTTTCAGCGCAATAAAACACATAGCTATACAGAAAATTATATAAGTACACTCCCCAACAGTAAGCCGGGTATACAGTTTTTTTCTTTTCCGGTTGTAGAGGTATTCAAAGGTTTCTTTAACCCCCAGTAATATAAAATTAAAGAAATAACTCAGGAAGCTTTTCAAACTATCGCGCTGATAAAACATAGTACTGCTGGAATCTTCCTCAGTATTATTTTCTACATGATGCATGCCCATGTGATGACTGAAATAACCTTCTGGTGCATGCCCAAAAAACGGACAAACAATCCAGGTAACATAAAAGTGAAACTTCCCATGGTAAGCCGGTTTAAGCATTTTACGATGGCAAAGGCAGTGAAACATCAATCCAAAGCGCCCTTTAAAGTAAAACTGAGACAGATAAAAATAAAATACAGCTACTGCCCACCAAAGCCAACCACTTAACAGAGGTGTAAAAAGTAAAATAGCCAGCGGGAATACTGTTACATGAATAATGGTTAATAACCTGATAAAGGGCAGATCTCTTTTATCGTTCATGAAACGAAGCCAATATTTTTCATACCAGTTATAATGGGTTTTGGCAATATAGGTAGGGTCTGTTAGTGCAGATAATATTTTCATGCATATATTTTACCGGAAATTAAAGATGTGTAATATACGGCTTTGTTTTAACAGTCGTCAATCGCTCCTGTTAAATATTAGCCATTCTTATAATCTTTGTCTTTTAAATGTTATATTCGCTTTGCATAAAAGGCAGAGGACAAAGATATAAAAACGAACCACATAATATAATGAGCGTTACTCTATATTTGTTATATTCCTAAGCTTATTTGTTATTTCTGCGCACTGCTCGTTTTCTGTTTTTCGTCTTCTTAAATTAATTATTTACAATGGCTCCAATTTCATTTGTTGGTAAAAAAGCTGTAACAATCGTATTGAAAGATGTTCAGGTATCATCTTCCAGAATATGTTTTACCGGCGATGCTCTTGCCTCCTTAAATAATTATAAGGTAACCGGCACCGTTGTAAACATGGATGAATGGGAATGGCACGAAGAAGTAAGGGGCGGAACAAATTTGTATATTATTACCAATCTAACGAAATCACCCCTTTAATACTGGTTAGCGCACGCTGTGCTTTTGAGTAATATCAAATATTGCCTACAATTTTGTATATTTATATGCTTCAAATTATTTAACTGATTGTTCTACTGTTTTGTGTTATCGTGCTTAATAATTTCTAAATAGAAGGACATGGAGAATGATCCCATTTTTATAATAACCGGTTTCAGAAAAACAGCAAATGAATTGTTTGATGGGCTTTGTCATGACTTCATAGATCAGGCAAAAAAATTAGACCGGCAAACAGATGAAAATGTATTTCAGCAGTTACGAAGCAGGTATGAAGGTCAGCTACAACAACAGTTAAACCGGGAGGCTATGGGGCTTCTTCAGGAATATAAGCGAGACGATATATTATCATTACATCAATCGCTCACCGGCTATATTTCCTACTGTCTTTCAGCATTCAGAATAAAAGCCGGTTCTTTATAATAAGGCATTCACCGGTTATAAATGCTTAAATCAGTACGCCTTAACCCTATTGAAGGTAAAACAGGCCGTTTCCACATATCAGCTTAAGAAAATTCCCGGTAATAAGCACCCATACCGGGTGTGCAGAAAGGGCTTTTTTTACACATAAATTTTCATGCATAATCTGTAAGCCCCGTATTATCAGCACCTCAACAATTCCAACCAAAGTTTCTCACACCCTGTGCATAACAACTTTGGAATTTTTCTACTTAATTAAATTAATTTGTAGCCACATTTGTTACTACGGTTAACAATTACTTAAATGAGGTAAGTGGAAAAGTACGGCGGCAGGGTGATAGCAATGCCAATGAGAAGGACCGGGATACAGATCAGTAAACATTTTTTTAATAAAGAGAAGTCGGAAAAACCTGATAGACAGCTACTTAAAAAGTAGTACTGAAGGTTTTTTTGTCTCTCTGAAATTTTATAAACCTTATTATAAAAGTTTTTTTATTATGGGATTATTTGATAAACGAGTAAACTATAAGCCTTTCGAATACCCCGAAGTATTGCAATTTACCAGCGCCATCAATAAGTCGTTCTGGGTGCATTCCGAAGTGGATTTTACTGCCGATACGCAGGACTTTCACTCGCACCTTACGCCTGCAGAACGGAATGCGGTAAAGCGTGCCTTATTAGCCATTGCTCAAATTGAAGTAGCTGTAAAATCCTTTTGGGGCAATTTATATAATCACCTGCCTAAACCCGAATTAAACGGGCTGGGCAGCACTTTTGCCGAATGTGAATTTCGTCACAGCGAGGCCTACTCCAGATTGGTAGAAGTATTGGGCTATAACGATGAATTTGAAAAGCTGATACAGGTTCCCGTAATCAAAGAACGCATTGATTATTTATCCAATGTATTAAAGAATGTAAAATCCAATAACAAACAGGATTACAGCATCGCATTGATATTATTTACCATTTTAATAGAAAATGTATCGCTGTTCAGTCAGTTTGCCATCATTCTTTCTTTTACCCGCTTCAAAGGCTGGATGAAGAATGTAAGTAATATTATTGCCTGGACATCGGTAGATGAGCAGATCCATGCCAATGCCGGTATTTACCTGATTAATAAAATAAAAGAAGAATATCCCGAGATCCTCAATGGAGAAACCCTGTCGCGTATTACCGATATGGTAAAGGAATCCATCGAAATTGAAGAGCAGATCCTCGACTGGATCTTTGAAGAAGGAGCAGTGGATATTTTAAATAAAAAAGACCTGGCCAACTTTATTAAGTTCCGTGTAGATGAAAGCCTGAACAAAATCGGGTTGCCTTCCCAATACTTTATAAGCGCCGAGCAATACCGCCCCATGCGTTGGTTTGAAGAAGAAGTATTTGCCAACAGCCTGGACGATTTTTTTGCAAAACGCCCGGTAGATTATACCAAACATGATAAAAGTATAACGGCGGACGACTTGTTTTAAGAGCCGATAGCCCATGGGCTATCGGCTAACAACCACGATTGCCAAACAATTTACATATAACCCTGTTAAAACCTATACAAATGGAAGTAATGGATCCAATGATTCAGAAGACGCCCATCACTGAAAAAATGTGGTGGAAAAACGAAGAAAGTGAACAAATACTTAACCGTGGATATTTATTGAAAGGTGAATCGGTAGAAGGCGCTATTGAGCGTGTATGTGCCGCAGCTGCGCAGCGTTTATACAAGCCCGAACTGAAAGAAGCCTTTATGGAAATGGTGGAGCGCGGCTGGATGAGCCTCAGCTCACCTATATGGGCCAATATGGGTACCGAAAGAGGGCTGCCTATTTCCTGCTTTAACGTGCATGTACCGGATCATATCGAAGGCATTACCCATAAGCTGGGCGAGGTAATTATGCAAACCAAAATAGGTGGCGGTACTTCTGCTTATTTTGGCGACTTGCGCGGCCGCGGCAGCTCGGTTACCGACAATGGAAAAAGCAGCGGTGCGGTAAGCTTTATGCGCCTGTTCGATACAGCAATGGACACTATTTCGCAGGGTGGCGTGCGGCGCGGGGCTTTTGCAGCTTACCTGGATATTGACCATCCGGATATTGAAGAGTTCTTACAGATCAAAAATATAGGCCATCCCATTCAGAACCTGTTCTTTGGCGTATGCGTGCCCGATTACTGGATGCAGGATATGATCGACGGCGACAAGCAAAAGCGCGACATTTGGGCAAAGCTGCTCGAAAGCCGCCAGCAGAAAGGATTGCCTTATATTTTCTTTACCGATAATGTAAACCGCAACAAACCACAGGTGTATAAAGACCTGAACTACATGATCAACGCCAGCAATCTTTGCTCCGAGATCATGCTGCCCTCGTCCAACGATGAGTCGTTTATCTGCTGCCTCTCGTCTATGAATTTAGAGCTATACGATGAGTGGAAAGATACCGATGCCGTTCGTTTGGCAATCTTCTTCCTCGATGCAGTATTGCAGGAGTTCATCAACAAAACAGAAGGCAACCATTACCTGGCCAGCGCCAACCGTTTTGCCAAAAGGCACCGCGCATTGGGCCTGGGCGTATTAGGCTGGCACTCTTACCTGCAGCGCAATATGATCCCGTTTGAAGGATTAAGAGCAAAGCAGCTGACTTCCAAAATATTCAGCGATATTAAAGAAAAAGCCGATAAAGCCACTGCCGACCTGGCAAGGATTTATGGTGAGCCTGAAGTACTAAAAGGTTATGGCCGCCGCAATACCACTACCCTGGCTATTGCGCCCACCACTTCTTCTTCTGCTATTTTAGGACAAACCTCTCCCGGTATTGAGCCGTTCAGCAGCAATTACTACAAAGCAGGTTTGGCCAAAGGCAACTTTATGCGCCAGAACAAATACCTGAAACAATTGCTGGAATACAAAGGGCTGGATAATGAAGATACCTGGCGCAGCATTATGCTCAACCACGGTAGTGTGCAGCAACTGGAAGGATTGACACCCGAAGAAAAAGGTGTATTCAAAACCTTTAAAGAGATCAGCCAGCTGGAGATCATACAACAAGCTGCCATCCGCCAGCAGTATGTAGACCAAAGCCAGAGCCTGAACCTGAATATACCGAGCAACTTACCTATTAAAGATGTAAACAAGCTGATGATTGAAGCATGGCAGCTGGGTGTAAAAACCCTGTACTACCAGCGCAGCCAGAGCGTAAGTAAAGAACTGGTTACCAGCCTGGTTACCTGCACCAGTTGCGAAGCATAAGACATAAACAAACCAAACATAAAAACCCCGGATCGTTAAATGAATGATCCTGGGTTTTTTATTAGCTGAAATCTGTGCAGAATAGGGTAGTGTCAGACCGGGACGGTCAGACACTACCCTGCAAACCCAATAAACCCTAATAAGCATTTTAACTTAAAAGCGCCGCTTTTTCAAACTGCATTTTATGCAATTGCGCATAAAAGCCGCCCCCGGTAATAAGCTCATCATGCGTGCCGGTTTCTATCAGCCAGCCTTTATCCAGTACCAGTATCTTATCGGCTTTGCGAATAGTGCTTAACCTGTGCGCAATAACGATCGAAGTGCGGCCCTGTATCAGCTTTTCGGTAGCTTTTTGTATCAGCATTTCACTCTCGGTATCAATAGAAGAAGTAGCTTCATCTAATATCAAAACAGATGGATCGTAAAGTAATGCCCTTATGAACGACAGCAGTTGCCGCTGGCCCAAAGACAATGTTGCGCCGCGCTCTTTTACATTATAATCGTAACCGCCCGGCAGGCGCATAATAAAATCGTGCATTTCGATCATTTTAGCAGCGGCCACTACCTGTTCTTTTGTAATATCCGGGTTACGCAGTGTAATGTTATCCATGATAGAGCCGGAAAACAAGAACACGTCCTGTAATACCACCCCTATATTTTGCCGCAGATATTCAGGAGATAATCTTTTAATATCTGTGCCATCTATTTCAATAATCCCTTTTTGAATATTATAAAACCGGTTCAATAAGCTGATAATAGTTGTTTTACCACTGCCGGTGTGCCCTACAATAGCTACTGTTTGTCCCGGTTCAATTTCAAAATTGATGTCGTTTAAAACCCAATGTTCATCCACATAAGCAAAGCTCACTTTTTTAAAATCAATCCGCCCCGCTACCCGGCTGGCCGGCTGAATATACCCGCCCGGCGGAACCACTTCCACATCGGCATTATCCAAAACTGTAAAAACCCTGTCGCTCGCAATCACGCCCATCTGCACCGTATTGAATTTGTCGGCGATCATTCGTAAAGGTCTGAAAAGAAGGTTCAGGCAAAGTATAAAAGACACTATTACTCCCTGCTGGCTTTGATACAGGTTTAATGCTTCCTGTGCAGTAAACCACACCACCAGCCCTATCGATAATGCCAGCACCACCTCTATAACCGGGAAAAAAACCGAATAAGCAAAAATGGCGCTGATGTTGGCATTGCGATGTTGTTTATTGATCGCTTTAAATTTATTGAACTCATTCCGCTCCGCTGCAAAAGCCTGTACCACGCTCATCCCCGAAAGATGCTCCTGTGCATAAGCATTCAGGGCGGCCACGGCGTTTCTTACCTTGAAAAAAGATTTATTAATACTCTCTTTAAAATAATACGTAGCTACCATCATGATCGGGAAAGGGATCAGCGCAATAAAAGTCAGCTTCCAGTCCACCCAAAACATATACGCCAGCACACATACAATAGAAAGCAGATCTGCAATAATGGGTATGAGCCCGTCAGAAAAAATATCATTGATGGATTCTATATCGTTGATAGTTCGGGTAGTTAAAGTGCCAATAGGGGTTTTATCAAACTGCCGCAGGTTAAGGTGTAATATTTTTTTATAAACCGCAATGCGCATGTCTTTTACCACCGCCTGTCCTAACCAGGAAGTAGTAAAAGAAAACACAAACCGCATGAATGTTTCTGCTATAATAATGCCGGCCTGAATAACGGTGATATATATTACCATCTTCGGCAACGAATGGGCAATATATTTATCGACAGTAAGCTGTATCAGCAACGGGCGCACCGGCGTAATTACTGCCAGCACAACAGCCAGTATGATCGACCAATAGAACCTGGCTTTGTAGGGCGCTGCATATTGAAATATGCGCTTCAATTTAGAAATATCAAAAAACAGTTTTTTTTCCTGCGACATTGATTGCAAGATATAGAAATAATCAAATTATATGAAGATATTACGATAGCATCGATACTATGGCATCATACCATATTGGATTCTTATTTACGATCCCCTGGTTAATCATAAGATATATTTGTGAAACAGCAGCGGTCCCTACATAATACTGAAGCCGCAGCGGCTTTGTCCATAGCCCGAAATTTTTCAGGTAACCGGGTTGATAAATTTCATCACAACCCAAATATATTTCCCTGAGGGAAGAAAGCGCAATTTGCAAAAAGTTCGCGCCATCAATAACAATAGCAATATCGGTTAAATATATTTTACCCCGGTGCCTATGAAAAGATACGCCCAGCTGTCCCGAATATTTTTGCCAGGAAGCGGCGTTAAGAATCTCATGGTCATAACTCCAGAGTGCCATGCCTTTTAATATATATTCACCGGCCGCATCCATATTGTAAAGTTACATATTCTCTTCGCCTGTTTCTTTTTTATAGGCTTTGATAAATAAAGCGCCCAGGTTCTTATACGGCGGAATGTAATCTTCCATACCGGTAACGTGCGCTGCCGCCCTGAATTCCTGCCAGAAAGGGATCCAGTCAACATCTTTGTGCTGACGCAGGTTTTCTAAAAAGATACGGATAAACGGCAAATTAATATCCCGGTAGCCGGTTTGCTTGGAAGAGATGATATGTGCATCGCTCGATTTTTTCAGGATCGAATCAATCAGGAAATAGCCCCCGCAGGAGCCTAAAAATACCACTTTAGAGGTGGGTGTAATGTAACTAACACTGGTAGGCGCATGATAGCTGTGCCCCCTGTGAAAGGTAACACTGGGCGACAGATTATTTTTTTCCAGGTAATCCACCATTTCTGTTTGGGCCGGGTAATCCTGGTCATCTTCGTTTTTAAGCGGCCTGTTGGCATAAACGTAAATGGGTACACCACTCGTAGTTTTGGCTACAACAAATTTACTATTACTTTGGTCTACTTTCCATTTGGGATCGTTGGCAAATGTTCTTACAAAAATGTCAAAATCCATCATCCCGTCTTCGTCGCCATAAAAAAACATCTGGGTAACGATCTCTCCTTTTTCGTTGGTAAAATTGCTGAATGGGATTTTATATACAGGGGGGATGCCTAATTCTCTGGTAAGATCAATTCCCCTGGTGGAATCGGCAGATAAAAATAATTTATACAGGATATTGTAAATAGCAACGCCTTTTTTGTTACGAGCATTCACATTCCTGTCATAATTCGCTTTAATATTTACCAGCATTCTTTTTGCCAGGTCCGGTAAGGTTTCATACACGCTGGCATAAGAGTCGGCCACATCCACGCCATCTTCCAGCCCTTTCGATTTTTCGAGGCCGCTTACAAAAGTGGTCATCAGGTTGGTCGCATCCTGTTGATTGGGAAAAGTGGAGAAGAATGTTTTTAAAGTATTATATCCCGCTGCCTGGCTGATGAATTTCCGGTAATGATCGAACGAAACGCTCAGCAGCAAAGAATCGCCCCGGTTATTGATCTTTTTCATCATCAAAGGGAATACGCCGTGTGTATAGCTGCTGGTATAGATCAGTCCGTCGGTAAGCACGGCCAGGTAATACAGCTCCTGGGGGGTAAGCTCCTGTATGCACCTGAACCTTACTGCATCGGGTGATTCGTGTAGTGCATTGATCTCATTCACAAAATCATCGCTGGCTTTCTTTTGCAGGCGACTGGTTAAATCGGCAAAACCAATAGCAGTGTCGCCCTGGATAGCCCTGCGGCTATAATCCATTTGCGTTTTTACCAGCAGCCTGTAATACTTCACCCTGTCCCCTTTAGCTGCATCCAGTTCGGCCATTGTTACTTTTCCTTTAACCAGGTTGTCCAGAAAAGGAAAATAGATCTGGCCGCTGTTCATAGCAGCAAGGTCTACCACGGTTTTTACAAAATTGTCGTCCTTAATGCTTTTTATCTTATAGCCCAGGCGGTCATTGTTCTGTGCATAAGAATACAACTGTCCCGGGTACCGGCGGCCCAGCGCTTTAATAAGGCTGTCAGCATACTTTGAAGCAGGATATTTGCTCAGCGCATAAAATGTTTTTTCGGGGTACTGAGCATTGTATTTCAGCAGCAAAAGATCTTTTAGCTGGCTGTATTCGGGGTTTTCCTCAAATATACGCGGCAAAGTGGCTGTATAGGCAATATCATAAGGAAAATGCTCTATGTAAGGTATAATAGATTCTTTAGCAGTGTTTACTTCTATCAGCTTACTGTATAAAGAAAAAATCTGGGCAAAATGTGCCGGGTTCACCTCTTTTTTCTTCCAGGCGCTGCGCATATATCTTAATATATCGGTAAGACCCACAAGATACCCTGATTTTAACCGCTGATCGATTTTTGCATCAGTTTCGATCCGGTATCTTATCGCATCTACCTGGTGGTTAATGGCCTGGGTAGCCAGGCTTCCCACATCAGGGTTATTTTCGTACTCAAACGCATCGTCCTGTTTACCATCGCTGCCCAGCAGCAGTTTTTTTTCTTTAACAATATTATCATGAAACAACTGCCGGTTGATAGGGATTTTGATACCATTATCATTGTCGCCCTGGGCAAATAATGTAGCCGATATACAAATGGTAATAATAGTCGTAAGTAGCGCCTTTCCAATCATAACAATAAATTGATCTTGCCGTCAAAGGTAATTTGATATATAAACGTAAAAAGTTAAAAGATGTTTTAATCTCTAACATGGTTGCAATAAAAAGCAGCGCCGATACGCTGCCCTGTATAATACTGCAAAAAGGAAGTATTAACCATTGGAATACCTGACAGCCGGATAGTTTTTTTGTATCAGCGCAAAAGCGCCAAACAAAACCGCAACATATAGCAGGTCCCCGGCAAAAGCGTTCACAAAAAGCTCGGTACTAAAGCTATTATAAAAAGGGAGCGCCCGCAGGTAAGTAAATCCCAGCGTTAACCCGGGTTCATAAAAAGATGTGCCGGCGGCAAAGTGATTACCTGCCCAAACCCCAAAATTAGAAACGAGCCAGAAAATGGCAGATCCTGTTAATGAGTATCCTAATAGCTTTATAACCTTTGGGTTGTGCAAGCTGGTACCTAATGCGGTAACCAATATCATTCCTGCATATACAAATATCTGGGCAACCATTACAAACGGCTGTGTGAAACTATAACTGCCCATCATGCCTGTCAATTGAAGTACCAGGTCCGATATTAAATAAGCGCCAACGGGCATCAGGTATGCCTGCCATTTATTTTTAAACTGGACGCCTCCAAACAAAGCCATGGCCACCAGGGGTGAAAAATTGTACGGATGCGGCAATACCCTGCTCAGGGCTGCCAGCAATATCATAACCATTATTACACCTGTGCGCATATTTACCTTGTTCATGTCCATAATATTTACTGCAAAAATAGATACTTTTATAAATTTGCGCCTGTCTTGTACTATAAATGAACTGAAAAAACCGGTATTTATCTTTATCACAGTAAAAAGTAAAAAATTGAAAAAGCACATTCCATTAGCGGTATTTGCCCTGCTGGTTACGTCTGTTAGTTATGCACAACCTCCTGCAGGGGCTGCCCATGCAGGTGATACCTATGGTGCAAAGATCAATGCCAACAACGTGGATTCCTGGAAGAACATTGCAGATCAACTGACCCGAAAAGATACAGTTAGCAGTAAAATTGAAGGCAAAGTGCTTGCTTCCTGCCCTAAAAAAGGCTGCTGGATGCGTGTGGAATTGCCAGACAAAACCCGGATGTTCGTAAAATTTAAAGACTATGCCTTCTTTGTTCCCACCGCTATTGTGGGCAAAACGGTGATACTTGATGGTATTGCATTCAACGAAACCACCTCTGTTGAAGAACTGAAACATTATGCAAAAGACGCCCAGAAACCGCAGTCCGAAATTGATGCAATCACCCAACCCCAAAAACAGGTAAGATTTCTGGCCGATGGAGTACAGGTGCAAAAATAATCGCGCAAAGGGTAATCCCGGATACTTTAGGGGTACCCAATTCTCCCTGCCATTTTTTTTGTTATAAACACCCGATATCCTACTTTTGCAGCCTGAAAATGACAGGCAGGTAAAAAACCGTCCTAAAATAAATTTTAAAATAAATTAGTATATGCCAGAAATTAAACCCGACGAAATAAGTGCCATACTGCGGGAACAATTAAGCAACTTTAACGCGCAAGCGGATTTGGAAGAAGTGGGAACCGTATTACAGGTGGGTGATGGTATTGCCCGTGTATATGGCTTGGGCAACGTTCGTTATGGGGAACTGGTTGAATTTGAAAATGGCGTGCGTGCCATTGCCCTTAACCTGGAAGAAGATAATGTAGGTGTGGTATTGATGGGTGAAGGTAAAGATATTAAAGAAGGCTCGAAAGTGCGCCGTACCGGCCAGATTGCCTCCATTAAAGTGGGCGAAGGCATGGTGGGCCGCGTGGTGAATACATTAGGCCAGCCTATTGACGGTAAAGGCCCCATCAGCGGCGATTTATATGAAATGCCTATTGAGCGCAAGGCTCCGGGCGTAATTTTCCGCGAACCGGTAAAAGAACCCTTGCAAACAGGTATTAAAGCAATTGATGCGATGATCCCGATCGGGCGCGGCCAGCGGGAGCTGATCATTGGCGACCGGCAAACCGGTAAAACAGCCATTGCTATAGATACCATTATCAATCAAAAAGAATTTTTCGACGCAGGAAAACCCGTTTATTGTATTTACGTGGCTATTGGCCAGAAAGCTTCTACCATTGCCGGCGTAATGAAAACGCTGGAAGATAACGGCGCTATGCAGTACACCACCATTGTTGCTGCATCCGCTTCGGATCCTGCTCCACTGCAGTTCTACGCGCCATTTGCCGGCGCTGCGATCGGCGAATTTTTCCGCGATACCGGCCGCCCTGCACTGATCATTTACGATGACCTTTCTAAACAGGCAGTGGCTTACCGCGAAGTATCGCTGTTACTGCGCCGTCCTCCGGGCCGTGAGGCTTATCCCGGCGATGTATTCTACTTACATAGCCGCTTGCTGGAAAGAGCTGCCAAAGTGATCAATAACGATGAGATCGTTAAGAACATGAACGACCTGCCCGATTCCATCAAACACCTGGTAAAAGGCGGCGGATCTTTAACAGCGCTTCCTATCATCGAAACCCAGGCGGGCGATGTATCTGCATACATCCCTACCAATGTGATCTCCATTACAGATGGCCAGATATTCCTCGAATCGAGCCTGTTCCTTTCAGGTATTCGCCCGGCCATCAACGTAGGTATTTCTGTAAGCCGTGTGGGAGGGAATGCACAGATCAAGTCGATGAAAAAAGTTGCCGGAACCTTAAAGCTTGACCAGGCGCTTTATCGTGAGCTGGAAGCTTTCTCAAAATTTGGCGGCGACCTGGATGCCGCTACTAAAAATGTAATTGACAAAGGCGCCCGCAATGTAGAAATATTAAAACAGCCACAGTACACTCCGTTTCCTGTAGAAAAACAGGTGGCCATTATTTACCTGGGTACCAACGGACTGATTAAAGATGTACCTGTAAATAAAGTGAAAGAGTTCGAAGAGCAGTTCCTGATGGAAATGGAAAACAAATTACCGGAGGTATTAGCTGCCTTTAAAACAGGCGGCCTGCCTGAAGACGGATTAAAGAAAATGGTGGAATTGGCCAACACTATTATTCCTCAATATCAAAAGGCTTAATTCCTTTTGATTTTTTTAAAAGCCTTGCAGATTAGCAGGGTTTTTTCTGTTTAAATTCCCTGGTATTGAGCGATTATGTTAACTATATAACTTATATTAGCTGTATAAATGCACATGGAGCGCCCCCTGAATTGTTTGATAGTTGATGATAATAAGGTTGCAAGACTATTATTACGCCAGATTTTGGAAAAAATTGAGGGGATTGTTATATTTGAGGAATTTGACGACTCTATAAAAGCTAAAAGTTATATAGATCATCACAATATTGAGTTGCTGTTTCTGGATATAGAAATGCCCGAAATGAGTGGATTGGAACTGCTTAGAACACTTAAACAAAGACCACTGACTATATTAACAACTGCCAAGCAGGGATATGCTGTGGAAGCTTTTGAACTGAATGTTGTTGATTATATTGTCAAGCCTTTCTCACTGTCGCGCGTAATGCTGGCAGTAGAGCGTGCAAAAGAATTATTAAGCAACCAGCATGTTCGTATTACGAAAGACACCTCCAGTGATTTTGTTTTTATTAAAGACAATAAGATTATCAGGAAACTAAATGTGAGCGAAATATTATGGGTAGAAGCGAAGGGTGATTATATTAAGATACACACACCTCAAAAAAGTTATGTAGTTCATGGCAGCCTTAAAGCAATTGAAGACAAACTCTCTGTTCAGAAATTCATGAGAGTGCACAGAAGTTATATTATTGCTATAGACAAGATAGATTATATTGAAGATCGTATTGTATATATTCACAATCAACCTATTCCCATTTCCGAATCATATAAAGAAGCCCTTTTAAAAAATTTACAACTACTCTAAATGTAATTATTTTTTTAAATGAAGTTTAAAGGCATCGCTTTTTTTTCTATTGTGGTTTTAGCATTTGCGTTAATGGCACTGATTGTTATTACGCAATATTTCACCAATAAATCTACCAAAGCGCTTAATATAGGCAACCGTCAGGCTGTAGAGACCTATAGAATTAATAATGGCATACAGGAACTGGTAAACCTTTCATTCGATCTTCAAAGCAAACTTAAAGACCCCGGTCTTGCCTTGCACGGCAGCACCATTAAGCAATTACAGGATTCTATAACGATGCTTGGTTACAATGCCAATATCTTAACGATCAAAGAAAGTCATCCTCTGTCTGCCACTATTAACGGCATTATTGATACCCAGATAAATATTTCCCAGAATATATTAAATGCCCTTACTCAGAATAATATTGTCCAAAAAAAGAAATGGGCCGACTCACTACAGCATTTCAACCCCGGAGATAAGGTCTATACAAGCTGTGTCTCTCTGGAAAAACTTTTAAAGAACAATCTCCAGCAAACACTTACCAAAAACTCAGAGCAGGCCGGCAAATTATCCATGTACAGCAGAATACTGGCCATACTGGCAATTATTGCTATACTGGTAATGACAACGATTATCATCCGGCGCCAGGCACAGCAATTAGAACTAATAGAAGACCTGCGCTTTGCAAAGATGGCAGCACTAAAGAGTAAAAATGCCAAAGATGAATTCCTTGCCAATATGAGCCATGAATTAAGAACCCCTCTGACAGCATTGATCGGCTTTGGTAACCTGTTGCACGAAACAAAGCTTAACGGGGATCAAAAAGAATACGTGGAAATGATTCGCTCTGGTGGGTATAACCTGTTAAATATTGTAAATGATGTGCTGGACCTCTCGAAAATAGAAGCCGGAAAATTAACCATAGCGCACCGGCCATTTAACATCTATGATCTTTTCAGCAAAATTGAAAAGCTGTTTTTTAACTCCCTGCAACAAAAAGGCCTGACCTGCAGCTACCACCTTGATGAACTGATTCCGGCCAATATGATAGGCGACCCGGACCGGCTGCAACAAATATTTGTAAACCTTATCAGCAACGCGATCAAGTTCACTAATGAAGGAGGTATTACCATTAATGCCGGCATTGTATGGATTGATGAAGAAAAAAAATTTTATAAACTGAGCTTTGCCGTCCGGGATACCGGCACGGGTATCCCCAAAGATAAGATTGCAACCATATTTGAAAGATTTGAACAGCTGGAACATGGTACGCAAAGGCAGCATGGCGGTACAGGACTGGGCCTCACAATTGTAAAAAACCTGGTTGAAAAAATGGGTGGGGCTATATCGGTTTACAGCCGGGTGAATGAAGGATCTGAATTTAATTTTACCTGTATACTGGAAAGATCTGCCACTGCAGTTAACGAAAAAAACACCCCCCTGATTTCGAAGCTTTCATTTGTTAACTGCAATGTACTAATAGTAGAAGATAACCGGGCCAACCAGATATTGTTAAAACATATTTTCGGTAAGTTTAACATTCAGCCCAAAATGCTTGACAATGGTGCTGAAGCGGTGGAAATATTGAAAACAGAGCAATTTGATCTTATCTTTATGGATATACAAATGCCTGTTATGGACGGCTACACCGCTATCGGCATGATACATAATCAGCTTCATGTTACAAGTCCCGTAATAGCGATGACGGCTTATGTAACAGAAATGGAAATAGAGAAATGTTATAAAGCGGGCTTTAACGACTATCTGCACAAACCAATTGACGAGAGAACGCTAATAGACAAGCTTTCAAAATATCTTAAAGATAAATGCAGGGAAAAGCAGGTTAAGGACGATTTTAAATTTCTGAAGGAAATTATCGGCGACGATCCCAATACGATACAAGAGATCTTAAACGAAATGAAAATACAATGGGAAATCGATAAAAAAGATCTTATAAATGCTACGCAGGAAAAAGACATTAAACAATTAAATTATGTTCTACACAGAATACGATCCACCTTTTCGTTTTTAGGACCCGATCATAAAATATATAAAATTGTTCTGGAAGAAGGTTCGTCGCTGACAGAAACAAACCCTGCTGCCATACCGGAGTACCATCATTTTATTAATAAAATAGACAAAGAAGTAGATCTTTCATCAAAAGAATTATTTGTTGAAAAAGCCAACACCATATCATAAAATAACCACCGTTGCTTTAACAATACTGTGGATCGGATCCCTGGCATTTTGCGGAGGCATGATCTATAACTGGTATGTATCCGATAACTGGGGCAGCCAGGCAAACAAAAACCGTTTAAGCCCCAAGGATATATTTGTAGATCAGCTTTTGCTGACATCTGAAGATTTACAGCTGGGCGAAGAGGTAAACCTTATTAATATTAATTTGAACAAGGCAACAGCAGACACCGGAAGTCATGATCAACAGGGCAGTGCTACTGCAATTACGCTCCCGGAAAGAAAACTGGTTTACTCGAAGATATTACAGGATAAAATAAAGAAAATATCAACAAAAAACGAAGATGGCTTTACCATTAAGCCATTACCACAGGAATAAAAATGTTTAAAAATTTACTACCCATCATCACCGTAAGCCTGCTCCTGGCATCCTGCGGCACTCAAAACAGGCTTACTTCTGTCCACAAAAAAACAGAAGCGGCAAAGCGATCTATTCAACAGGAATCATTAATGCTGGATAGCGTTAAACAAAAAATTTCCCAAAAGCTGAAGAGTTCGGAGCTGGACACTGCTTTGACGGGCAAATTCAATAATATAATTCTTGCCCTGCAATCAGACCTGGAAAAAATAGAGCAAACCGTGACAATGACAGAATTCCTGTCTGCAAAAAAATCAAATTTTAATGAACGTAATTATTATGCTAAAACCAAGATATATATTGATAAGATCGACTCCTTCCGGGTTGCCGGATATCTGAGAGACCGTATTTATCAGCTTCTTAACCGGGCTGTATCTTTGAACGCTTTCCATAAATATGAATTAGGTGCTTTCTTTGAACCCGGCGCCTACAGGATCCCGCCAACAGCGCTGGCCAAAGTGCGCAACTCTTTTCAACCTGCCATTGACTCCATCATTGCATTGTCTAATGAGTACCATGATGTAAAAAGCACTATTTATATAGTGTTCGTTGGTTTTGCAGATGCATTGCCTATAAGCTGCGGCACTTCATTATATGAGGACCTACAATCCTACCTTTCCTTAAGCAACCCCGAAAAAGCGCAGCTCAACCTGATGCTGTCCAATTTAAGGGCAAACGAGCTCTCCAGGAATATCAAAATCCTGGTACAGGACAATGCCCATAAATTCCAAAACCTGAAACAATTCAAAGTAGGTTATATCAATTATGGCAGGGGCGAGGCGCTGCCCTTTAATAACATCAATGATTACCGGGACAATGATGAAAGGCGAAGGGTCGTTGTTTTTTACTGGTCGGTACTTCCGGACTTGAATTAGAAAAGTTAGTCTAAAAAATAGGGGCATTCATCTTATAAAAAAGTCATTTCATCGAATAACATTTCAACAAGTTTAAAACTGTTGCTACTTTTAGCGCGGTTTAGAGGGCTTAAGAGCGGGCTGCGGCACCTTTCCAGGTAATACGTGAGCCCCTCTTTTTTTAACAGCATCCTCTTTTATACTTTAGTAAAAACTTAAAGCTGCATGAATTTTCAGGAATGTGTATCTTTTCAGTTAAATCGTGAGAGTAACTTTTGCAAAACAGTTACTCAATACTTTAACGAAAAAAACCAGAATATAGAGACAGCGGTGCAGTTGATTATAGAAAACACACTTTCTGCACTTAATTTTCAATGTAACCAAAATAATAAAGCGGAAGAAATATATAAAATTGCCAAAGGTTGTTTCGGGGTGCGTTTGAATAATTTTTTTACCACGGAACATGATCATATCCTGTCGAAAGGGAAAGGCATTATTGCAGAAATATTTGGGATGGACCTCGTGGGTATTATTGATGCCATTGCTGCTAAAAGCCTGGTTCCGTATCATATTATCAATACGCTGACAGCATTGATAGCACCTGTGGCGCTGGCCACATTGAACCAGATAAATGTACAGAACAGTTTTACATCCGGGAAAATGAGCGCCTGGCTTGCCGGACAGCCATTAAAAACGCCTTTGGCAATGATGCATTATCAACCCGTGTAGAGAAAATGGTAAAAACCCAGAATCAGCAAAACTCGCACCTCAGGTTCTTTGTGCAATCGGTATTTAAGAAACCTCTTTAGAGTACCGGTTACTTTTAAGCGCAGCCGGGTTTTTCGCTTTTATATCCCTATTCTTCTTCCAGTTTTTCATCGACTAATTTAGCAGTAACTTCCGGCATCAGTTTCTTTATTGGATGCATCCGCTGATTTTCATATTCCTGCCTTTGTTTAATAATATCCACGCAACGATAAACCGCCTCTAAAAAAGAATAGTGGTTAGCTACTCCCTTACCGGCGATATCGAAGGCAACGCCATGATCGGGCGAAGTGCGCACAACAGCAAGGCCCGCAGTATAGTTGATCCCCTCTCCTACTGAAAGAGATTTAAAAGGGATCAATCCCTGATCATGATACATCGCTAAAACCGCATCAAACTTCTCATGCTGGCCACGTGCAAAAAATGCGTCGGCGCTATAGGGGCCAAGGGCAAGTATATTCCGGTTTTTGGCTTCTTTAATGGCGGGTTTAATGAGCTGCGCTTCCTCATCTCCAACAAGCCCTTCATCTCCTGCATGAGGATTTAATCCCAACACTGCAATGCGGGGTTTATTAATTCCAAAATCTTTTTGAAGAGCGGCATTTATTATTTGCAGTTTGCTTAAAATAGCTTCCATACTTAACTGGCCTGCAACGTCCTTAACAGGAATGTGCTCTGTAACCAGCGCTACGCGCATATTTTCAGCGCACATCATCATTACCACATCTTTTGCCTCAAAACTCTCTTTTAAATAGGGCGTATGTCCTGTATATAAAAAGCCGCTCGTCTGCACATTACTTTTATGGATGGGCGCCGTTACCAGGCCGCTGATGACACCTTCCCGCAAAGCTTTGACAGCGGTTTGCAGAGAAAGAATCCCATATTTTCCGCCCGCTTCATTCAGCTGCCCCGGCGTTATTACAATATCCTCCTCCCAGCAATTAAACACATTCACCTGCCTGGAATTTATTTTAGAAAATTCTTTGATATAAAAAAAATTGAAATTGCTGTCTGTGGCTGATTTCCTGTAAAAATTAATGGTTTTATTGTTTGCAAATATTACAGGGGTACATATTTCCGTAATCCTTGTATCCGAAAAAGTTTTTATGATCAGCTCAATCCCGATGCCATTAATATCGCCGCAGGAAATGCCTATTATTGGTTTATTAGTAATCATAATTTAAAACGTAGTTTGTAAAAGTAAAGAATTTATCGGTTAGCTATACAAGGCGCATTGGGTACATAAAAGTTTTTAGAAGTTTTAAATAACTTTTCACGCAAAGGACGCCACGAGGGGCGAAAAACTTTTATGCACCCGGCGTATTTTCATTCTTTGCTTTTAAATAAAAAAGCACCACCTTTGCGCCGGTATTTGCAGGGCATACCTTGCAGGAAAAAGTTCATTCGCTAAAAAACAAAGTAAGATTAATACTATGGCAAAAATTTTAGTTACAGGTGGTTGCGGTTATATAGGTTCTCATACCGTTGTAGATCTTATTCAAAACGGGTATGAAGTTATTTCTATTGATAATAACAGCCGTTCCAATCCGGAGGTGCTGAGCGGCGTGGAAAAGATAACAGGTAAGGCAGTTAAGAACTATAAAGTTGACCTTTGCAATTTTGATGATACGCATGCCGTATTCCAGGAAAATCCTGATATAGAAGGCATTATTCACTTTGCTGCTTACAAAGCAGTTGGCGAATCGGTTGAGCGGCCTATTATGTATTATGAGAACAATCTTAATTCCCTCATCAACGTTCTAAAATGCGCCCGGGATTTTAAGACGCCATTTTTTGTATTCTCTTCTTCCTGCACGGTTTATGGCAATCCGGATGCCATACCCGTTACCGAAAGCACTCCTACCAAATCAGCAGAAAGCCCTTACGGCGCTACCAAACAAATGGGCGAACAAATACTGGCAGACTTTTCAAAAGTATTTGCCGATACCAGCATTATTTCACTGCGCTATTTTAACCCGGTAGGGGCGCATCCTTCGATCGAAATAGGCGAACTGCCCATAGGCCGACCGCAAAACCTGTTCCCGGCCATTACGCAAACCGCTATTGGAAAATTGCCTAAAATGGTTGTGTATGGCAATGATTACGATACAAGAGACGGCAGTTGCCTGCGTGATTTTATTCACGTAAGCGATATTGCCCATGCTCACACCCTCGCTGTCCGGTTTTTAGAAGCCGGAAAGAACCAGGCTAATTACGAAATATTTAACCTGGGCACGGGCAACGGCGTTACCGTGCTGGAAGCTATTAATGCATTTGAGCGGGTAAGCGGCCAGAAATTAAATTATGAAATAGGCCCGCGCCGCCCGGGCGACGTGATCGCTATTTATGCCAATAACGATCATGCTGTAAAAAGCCTGGGCTGGGATATTCAATTTGGCATTGACGATATGATGCGTACCGCATGGCTTTGGGAGCAAAAATTAAAGAACCGGGTATAACACTTCGGAATTTCATTTTTTAGATTTTATCAAAAAAAGCATCGTGCTTGTCGCTTACAAATCAGTTGCCTGAATCGCTTGCTAAAACCCGATGCTTTTAATAGCTTCTGCATTGTCTTGTAGAGTAGTATCAGCTTTATTAAGTAAGCATATTGCTATGCAAAGTTAAAAAACCATCAAGCCACAGAACAAACGGCAAGGCTTCCGCTAAAATTGTTGCTTTAGCTTTGTCGGGTGCTGACGCCTCAACCTTAACATTCCCGCGTATTTTACTACCCGTTAATCATTATGGCTTTGGTATTTGTCAACATCCGGCATTGCTTCAGCATTTTACAGCTTCATTTATTTGCTTTCTGTACCGCTGGCAATATCTTTTAAATTTTGTATTGCTACTCATTTAACTTCTATTACCGTTGTTATACTTCTGTCAAAGAATCTGCTGTAAATACACTTCTTCTTTCTCCTTCTTAAAATTCTTTCGAAAACTAAACTGGTTATTTCTGAAGTGCACTATGAAAATACGATTTTCAGATACCGTTTTCCAAATTTTTTATGCGTTTAATACACACCTGTTTTAAACAGTATAATGCACACTGGCTATGGGCATTATACACAGTAATGCACGGGAAATCCACTTATTTATGTGCATAACAGTAACCCATTACCATATCCTGATACGCTCCTCCGGCTTTTTATATAATTTATCCCCGTCTTTTACATCAAACGCTTTATACCAGGCATCCATATTCACCAACGGGCCAATAGTGCGGTATTCGCCGGGGGCGTGAGGATCGGTAACAATTTGCTGGGCCGCAGCCTGTGGCAAAATATTACCACGCCATACCTGTGCCCATGATAAGAAGAAGCGCTGATCAGGAGTGAAGCCGTCTATCTTTTCATTACCTTGTCCTTCTCTGGTCATTTTAAAAGCTTCGTAGGCCACATTCAGGCCACCCAGATCGCCGATATTCTCGCCCAGCGTAAGTTTGCCATTTACATGCAGGGTATCTAACACGGTATAACTATCGAACTGTTTTGCAAGCGCATCAGCCCTGGCATCAAATTTCTCCCGGTCCTCATCTGTCCACCAGTTTCTTAAAGTTCCGTCCGCATCATATTTACTGCCATTATCATCAAAACCGTGCGACATTTCATGGCCGATAACAGCGCCAATGCCTCCATAATTAATCGCGTCATCCGCGTTAGGATCGAAGAACGGGAATTGTAAAATACCCGCGGGAAAAACAATTTCATTAAGCGTTGCATTATAGTAGGCATTCACTGTAGGCGGGGTCATTCCCCAGCGTTCCCTGTCCACAGGCTTTCCCAGACGGGTCACCATATAATTATATGCCCATGCATCAGCGTTCCTGAGGTTTTTGAAAAAGGTATTCCTGTTGATCACCAGGCCCTCATAGCGCTGCCATTTATCCGGATAGGCAATTTTGGGGCGAAAGGCTGCCAGTTTCGCCAACGCTTTCTCCCTGGTAGCATCGCTCATCCAATCCAACTGTTTAATCCGTATTGCATAAGCTTTCTGTAAATTACCAACCAGTTCATCCATACGCTCCTTCGCTTCCGGTTTGAAATATTCTTTTACATATAACTGTCCCAGCAATTCCCCGATATTTCCATCTGTAAGCGACGACATACGCTGCCAGCGTGGCGTTTGGATTTTTTGCCCTGTTACCACCTGGTTAAAAGCAAAGGAGGCATCTACAAATGGCGTGCTCAGGTACGGGGCCGCATTACGCAACACATACCATTGCAGGTAGGTCTTCCAGTTAGGCACCGGAATAACCTTCAGTAAAGAATCCGCAGTTGCAAAGAACCCCGGGTTGTTGACCAGCACTGTATCCTGACCTGGAGCTTTTAAGGCAATAAGAATCTGTCTCCAGTTAAGACCAGGTGTGGTTTTGCTAAAATCATCAATCGCAAACTTATTATAGGTTTTATAAGCATCGCGCAGCGCTACACGGCTGAGCTGTGCAGCTGCTAATTGTTTTTCAATATTAAAGATGGATGCGGCATTGTTCCGGGATTGCATCTCAGGAGTTCCTGTAAGTGTAAAAAGCGTAATGATATATTTTGTGTATGCTTCGCGGATATCCTGCGAGCGTTTGTCATCTTTCAGGTAATAATCCCTGTCGGATAATCCTATGCCTCCCTGACTTAACTGAGGCACCATTTTTTCTACATTTTTCCTGTCCTGCCCTACATGAAACCCGTACAGCGGCGAAGCAATCCCACTGCTTCTCAGGTAATTTATTTCTTTTAAAACGCCTGCCAGGTCTTTGATCGCGGCTATACGCGCCAGATCAGGCTTAAGGGGTGTATATCCCAGCTTTTCGATGGCTGCACTATCCATACCGGCGGCATAAAAGTCGCCTACGCTGCGGGTTGCAGAGCCGGCTGGTGCAGTTTTGTCGACAGCTGCTTTCTCAAGAATTGATTTTACTGCGTTGATATTAAAATCCCTTAATACATTAAAACTTCCCCAGCGGGTTTCCTTAGCAGGTACAGGATTATTTTTAACCCAGGTGCCGCTGGCATAGGTATAAAAATCATCTCCGGGGCGCACAGTAGTGTCCATATTGGCCCGATCGATAAACCTTTTCTGCTCTTGCTGGGCCTTGGCCTGCAGCAGCCCAAGGCTCCATACCCAAAGAGCCATTCTTTTAATAAATACAGCATTCATATCCGAAAAAAATTTTAGGGGTGAAGGTAGGAAAAGTTTTATGAGATGAATTAAAAACAGCCCCGGTATGCCGGAGCTGTTTTATTAATGTTAAGCAGTGTAAAGGATTAATCTTCAGTATAGGCGGTAATAACAGCCGATTGGGAAGAGTTGCCGTCTATATCATACTGTACAATTCTTACATACAGCTTTTCGCTGCTGCCGGTATCGGTTGCCCCGCTGTTTTTTGAGCAGGAAACTGTGGTAATGCCCAGTCCTGCAACCATCATAAACATCATTAAAAACTTATTCCTCCTGTTCAGAAACAACAGCATCAGCGACAGAGACAGTAAAGAAATACCCAGCATTGCGGTAATATCATTGACCGTTTTGGAAAATGTGTATTGCAGGGTAGTATCTGATGTTCCATTGGTTGCCAGCGTATTTACGCTGCCAATGGTGGTAAAATTGGTGCCATCGGTTGAAACCTGTATATCAAAACGGGAATTATTGGTTTCGCTGAGTGTGGACCAGTCTACCGTTAAAGTGTTATTTACAATTTTTGCGCTAATGGTTCCAAGCGTTACCGGCAATACGGTGCTGGTGGGGAAATAACCTGTGGCAAGGTCTGCAATATCACGGGCGTTCGCACTGCTGATAGCCGATCCTATTACAAAGTCGCCATTTGTATCACGGGTTAATAAATACACACCACCCTGGCTGTCGTCATTATCGTCCTGCACTGCAATATAAAAATTACCCGATGAGGCCACTGCCAGCCCCACAACATACTCAGAGAAATTAGTACCGCCGGAGTTGAGCACCTGGTACCTTGTTTGCAGGTCTGTAACACCGCCGCTTGTTGTTGATATAGTGCTTGCCGCTGCATAATAAATAATAGCATCGCCCCCTACGTCATCGTCATTTATTAAAGCATAAAGGTTCCCATTGCCGTCAAACGCAATATCGCCGTTACGAAGACCCGAGTTGCTGGGAACACTGCCGTCTATGGTAATGGTTCCAAGCATTGTGAAACTACCGGTCACTATGGTGCCTCCGGATCCCGGCTGAAACTTTGCCAGGTATATGGTACCGTCTGCATCAGAGGCCGTTATATACAGCCATCCATCCGGAGCAGCGGACAGGGTTCTGTAAGTAACAGTAGTAGTTGTAGTGCTATTAAGGTCGCCAGTGTATACTTCGGTGGAGGAGGTTGGCTCCACAGTAGTGGCAGCCGTTGGATAAGCGGCTATTGACCGTATCGTAAAATCTCCTTCATTGGTCAAATCCTGCGGAATGTAATAAAGGTAGCCGGTATTGGCCAATGCCATTGCAGCGCTCAGTGTGGTAGCATCAGTAGTAGCATAAGAAGCATTAACACTGGCTCCCGATCCGCTGCTCGGGTCGATACCAATAATTTGCGTAATACCCGGACTATTATAGTTATTTATGGTATAGAGTGTATCCGTTTGCGCTATAATTGCAGAAAATGCAAACAGAAGAGCATTTAAAAAAAACAACCTTTTTCTCATAGAATGAAAATTTTAATATTTATAAAACAGATTAGAAGTTCATATTTTTTTTTTGTTAACTGCAGCGAGAAACTGCGCCAGTAAAACTCCAGGGGACCGTACCGGTTTACACCGAGCCAGTACTTCGAGAAAATGACCTGGACAAAAATGGTTATGGCAAATAGCGGCACAATAAGTACATTAGGCAGGTAAGCCACGCCGTTAAATGCAAACGGAGCAAACAGGATGGCACCGATTACAGATTGCAAAATATAATTTGTAAGACTCATTCTCCCATAATAGCTTAGAGGTGAGAAGCTGTTTGACGGAAATATATTATAGATAAAAATGATCAAAATAATATAAGCAACCGCAAAAGCCAGGCCGGACCAGATGGATATGATTAACAGGAGTTCTTTAGATACTACTGTTCCGGTTACAACTCTTTTTAATAACATACCGCCGGCAATCATCAATACCGGGATCAATACATAAGGAAGGCATTTTTTTCCTTTTCCGATGAATTTCAGAAACAGGCCGCTCTCTCCCAGATAATACCCCAGCAGCATAAGTCCGATTGTCTGGCTCACCCTACCTACATCGAAAGCCCATAAAAGATTGTCCAGCTGACCTTCTGTCAGGTTTATCCACATAACTTTTAAAAAATGCCCGCAGCCTATCGTGTAATTGTAATTAATATCCCTGAATAATAAAGAGGAGCTATGATCGATAATATTAACGTTCCCATTGAAAAGGTTAATGATGATCTGGATCCATATCGCTGGTTGTAAAAGAAAGAAAGCCGCCAGGCGGGGCCACCACTTTACCGGCAGTTTTATTAATAATAAGGTAATGAGCCCCGTAACCACATATAGGCCCAGCACATCGCCATCCGGAAAAAAAAGAGCGTTTAAGCACGCAAAAGGAATCAGCGCCAGTATCCTTTTGAACGAGCGTTCAGAAGAATAGGCAGCGGAGCCGGATTGATTTACCAAAAACATTGAAAAGCCAAAAAGCAGTGCAAAAATCGGGTACGTTTTGTCCGCAAGGAAATGATAGTCCGCAACTTCTGTAAATTTGTCTATTTTGGCTAAAAGCGGATTGCGGGAATAAACGCCATTTCCGTAATCGAACCGGGTAATAAAATGCCTGAAAGCAATGCCCATTAAAGCAAAGCCACGAAGCGCATCTATGACTTCAATCCTATTGGTTATATTTGCTCGCAAATGTCGCATTTAATTGGAGGGCGATTAAATAAATTACTTAATCAGAGCGCTAATGTAAGCTGTTTTTTTAAAACCCGTAAATTCTTTTTAGACCAACGCAGCGATTTTTTCGATGAATAGCTTTATTTGTTAGTTAACCCAATTTGAATAAATGATAAAACTGATAGCCATCGATTTGGATGGATCTTTATTAAGCGACAATAAAAAACTGCCCGCTGATTTCTGGGAGGTGATTCCTAAGGTTTTTGAAAACAATATTACGGTTGTGATCGCCAGTGGACGCCCTTTTCATAATATAGTATCTGTTTTCAACAGGATCAAAGACCAGTTGTATTTTGCGTGTGATAACGGTAGCTATCTCGTTCATGCCCGCGAAGAAATCCTGGTAAGCCCGCTGGACCTGGGCGCTATACGGAGTTTTGTGGAAAGATCCCGGTCTATTGACAATGTTTATCCGGTGCTGTGCGGCAAGCATCTTGCCTATATTGAAGACCAGGAGGAAAACTTCACAAGGCAGGCATTAAAATATTACCAGGAGTTCCGTGTAGTGGAAGATCTTACGCTGGTAAATGATACGATCCTGAAGCTATCCCTTTGTGATCTTAATGGTTCGGAAACCAATAGTTATCCCTTCTACAAACAGTTTGAACAGGATTATAAAGTAGCTGTGGCAGGCGATATCTGGCTCGATATTACTAATGGCAATGCCAGTAAGGGTAATGCCATTAAAGAAGTTCAAAGACGGCTGCATATTACTCCTGAAGAGACGCTGGTTTTTGGTGATTTCCTGAACGACCTGGATATGATCCGGAATGCGGGGTACAGTTATGCCATGAAGAATGCCCACCCCGAAATATTAAAAGCCGCTAAGTTTGTAACGGGGCTGGATAATAACCATGGCGGCGTTACCGATACTATTAAAAAATTGCTCAATATTTAGCGCCGGTTGCGGGTTAGCCTTTAAGACCGCCAAAAATACTGATGCACATAACAGCTAATACAAACAAGGTAATCGCTATATATAGCCTGTCTTTCTCGATTATAAAACCCAATAAAGAAAACAAAACCCTAAGCACAGGCGTTGCTATTAATATTACGGCGCCCAGCATTATTATAGCCCGCCCTTTTACATGCGCAATGCCCTCTTTAACAGACGAAAGAGTTGTGTAATCTGCATTTTCTCCGATAAAATTTTTATAATCGGGAACAGGCTGGCTGCCATGACGCAGCAGGTAAAAAATGCCGCCTGCCAGTACAATAATACTCGCCGTAATGACACCCACCCTTAATTGCATCCCAATTATTTGCTCCATATCTTTATCCCTGAACCGGTCTTTGATATTTTTAGCCATTACAGATTATTAAAATTTATGATTAAATCCGTTATACATCATTTCCAGCGCTACCAGTACTATTGCCGCTGAAAAAATAATTTTTAAGGTACGCGCATTTATCCTGCTCAAAAGCCTGGAACCTGTAAAAGCCCCTGCGAGTACGCCCATTACAACGGGGAAAGCAATGCCCGCATCCATATAACCCCGCTGAAGATAAACAATAGCGCTTGCCGTGGCTGTAACCCCTATCATAAAGTTGCTGGTAGTAGTGCTTACTTTAAACGGCACGCGCATAGCCGAATCCATGGCCAATACTTTTAAAGCACCTGAACCAATGCCTAAAAGCCCGGAGAAAATGCCCGCCAGCGTCATAATAAAAAAGCCTGCGGGCACATTTTTAAGATAGTAAGGCACCGCGCCCTCTTTTGTGGGGTAGCTGCCATTCAGCTTAAGCCTGGCGGCACCGGCGCTTCCTTCTTTTAGTGCGGCTTCGTTGTTTTTTCTTAAAGTAGCAAAGGCAGAAAAAATCAGCACCAACCCAAACAGGATCGCAATAGCATTTACAGGCGTATATATTGCGATCAATGCGCCGGCAATAGCGCCGGTTGTGGTAGCAATTTCGAGGAACATCCCCAATCTTATATTTGTAATACCCTCTTTCACATAAGCGCTCGCCGCTCCTGAAGAATTTGCAATGGAAGTGAGCAAGGCCGCCCCGATCGCGTAGCGGATATCAACATTAAAAGCGAGCGATAACAACGGTATAATAATTACTCCGCCGCCCAACCCCGTAAGCGAGCCCACCAAACCTGCCAGGTAAGCGCCGCCCAGCAATAACAAAGTAAATACCAATACAGTCATAACAATAACAGTTCATGCATGCAACACGCATCATTGCATTCTCTCCGGCAGCTGCCGCAAGGCTATAAAGATAAGGAAAGTAAAAAGAGGGCCGGGGCTGCAGGGTAAAGGAGCAGCTACGACAAATTCGTTTTTTTAAAGTGCTGCGTTAAAGTTAATACCCGCCGAAAATATCTGCTTTTGCAAACAGCCGGTCCATGCACTGCGGGATGCTTTTGCTGTAATCTATTTGTACAGGTTTATAGTTATGGATCCAGTCTTCAAATATTTTATCAAAGTTTCCATTGATCTTTTCCAACGTCAGGATGCCCATTTCGTTGAGAGCAGCCGCATTACAACACTGCTCATACTGGCCGCGGATAGGAACAGCCATGATCTTTTTACCCAAATGAATGGCTTCCGAAGGGGTTTCAAATCCGCCGCCGGTAATAATTGCATGGCAGGTAACCAGGCTTTGATTAAAAAGATATTTATCAACAGGTATAAATTTTATATTACCCACTTCGTTTACCTGAGTACTTTGACGACTGAAAATCTCGAACCGGAAGGCTTTAAAAGATGAAAATATCTGCACCAGCTGCGGCTCGCAATAAGAAGGAAGATACACGGTAATATGCCCCATATCTTTGGCTTCCGCTTCAAGTATATCTTTTTTAATTACGGGGGTTATGATAAAGTCATCATAATTTTTAAAATGCAGCCCGATATATTTCTCCGCTTTTGCATATTTTTTCAGGAGCCATTCCCCTGTTGTACTCTTTTGCCGGGGACGGGGCACTTTATCGGACTGAAAGCTGGCCTGGTGACCAAAATTTACCGAAGGAATCTTTTTGGCGGCACAGGCTTTTGCTGTAATATAATCGTAGTCGTTAATAACCAGATCGTACTTTTCTACCGGGAGCTGACTGATCTCTTTTTTTAAAAGGAGGGGGTTGATGGATCTTCCTATTCTCCAGTAATCCAAAGATCCGTTACAGGTGTAATACAGGCTAAGGCCTTTACTGCGATACGTAATGGGCGCATCAAGCTTTAAATTACTGTTATCGCCGCTTAAAAAAATATCAACCTTACCATGCTGCTGCAAATAAGGCAACAGCTCCATGCTACGGCTGATATGCCCGTTACCTGTTGCCTGCACTGCGTAAAAGATATTCATGTATATTTTTTATGATCTTCAGCCACCCCGAAGCATTCGGAGGAATGCTGCATAATTATTTGGCTAAAGAATGTAAATAAAAAGCGATCTCACTGGTAAGCACTTCGGTTTTAGGGATATGACGCACAGGTTTTTCAACAGTCAGTTCTGTTTCATCATATTTATACAAATGCCAGTCTCCATCGTAATATTCCAGGGCCGTCATATTTTCTACCCAATCACCGGAATTAAGATAACATACGCTGCCACGCTCATTGCTGATGATCCTTTTTTGCGGCTGATGGATATGCCCGCAAATAACCGTATCAAAATGTTTCTCAATAGCGATATCGGCTATCTTTTGCTCAAACTCATCGATCCTGATAAATCTTTTATTAAACTGTTGCATGATTGTTTTGGAAAGGGATAATTTTTCTCTTCCAAAAAATTTCATAATACAATTGACCGCTTTATTAAAACCCAAAAGTGTTGCATAACCATTACTTCCCAGTTTGCCTAAAAATTTTGCCTGTTTGCTGGTGGTATGGTCAAAAATATCTCCATGAAAAATCCAGGTTCGCTTACCATTTACCTCTATTGCAATTTTATCGGTGAGTAAAAAGTTGCCGGATTCAAGGTCGGAATATTTCCGGAAAGCATCGTCGTGGTTGCCGGTAATATATACCACACGCGTGCCATTGGTCAGCTTGCTGAAAATTTCTTTAATGGCTGATATATGTGCAGGGGGAAAATAACGCTTACTAAACTGCCACCCGTCAACAATATCTCCGTTAAGCACCAGAAGGCGGGGCTCGATGCTTTTCAGATAGGCTGTAAATTCCCTGGCTCTGGAAGCATAGGTGCCCAAATGCAGGTCAGATACTACCGCCACTTCAACCAGCCTTTTATTCATGTATAGGGTTTATCAAAACTCCGTACTTGTTATAAACTAATTGTTACGGTAGTATTATGAGATTATTATGGATTGTCTGAGATGAATATAGTTTGCGGAACAGTCGTTCTTTTACCATAATGTAAAAAGGCTTCATTGGTATAAAGCCGGGTGTGAGATAAACCTGTATTTTCCATCGCCGGGAGGATAATATACAAAGTGCGAAGCGTCCTCGCTTCGCACAGCGCGCAGTCGCCCGGAGGCAACAACATAAGAATGTGAGGCGAGGACGCCTCACATAGCATACATTCACATAGCATACATAACAATTTTTCACCCCTATTTCGTTATCCTGAACCAGTCCACATCTATACATCCGGCGTCATTAATCTTTACATCGCTGGTGATAAACAGTCCCATTTTAATGCCGATCCACTTACCGGGCGTAGCTTTTAGGGTACCGGCTTCAGTAAACTTTTTACCATCCAGGCTATAGCTGAATACGCAGGTGGTATCTGCCCTGAACTGCATACGGAAGTACACATCTTTCTGGTTCAGCTTTATTAATTCTTTTTCAGTTTCCTTACCGCCACGGTCGGCTTTTTCACAGGTGGTGAATACGATATAAGTAGCATCCTGCTTTCTTTTTATAGCGATGCTTCCATAGTTCATGGCCATTGTAGTTAAGCCGGCTTTTTCGCCGGTAAATTTCTCACTGGGAGTAAAACTGATCTTTGTGGTTGCCGTAAAAGCATCGTTCGGAAATTTTTGCAATAATACATTGGGCGTGTTCCACAAAGTCTGATCTTTTTCTACCGGGTGAGCAAACAAGCGCAGGGAACCTTTCTGAGCATTCATAAAACTCCAGGTAGCCTGCGGATTGGCCTGCCACTGCCATTGCAAACCTAATTGCAGATCGTTAAACTCATCGGATTCTGCAGGGTTTTGTACAGGATAAGTTTTGCCCACATTGGGTTTTTTATATTTCAATACCGGGTTACCGGTGCCATCCCCGTCTTTGTCTTCACCAATTACAGGCCAGCCGTTCACCCATTTCATAGGCTGTAAATGTACCACGCGCCCGATAGCTTCTTTGTCCTGGAAATGCAAAAACCAGTCTTCGCCGGTTTGCGTATCTACCCACGCCCCCTGGTGCGGGCCATTTACGGGTGTTGCCCCCTGGTTCATTACTACCTTGCGCTCATAAGGGCCGTAAATATTTTTACTGCGCAATACCAGCTGCCAACCGGTAGCCACACCGCCCGCAGGCGCAAATAAATAATAGTAACCATTGCGTTTATATGCTTTCGGGCCCTCAATAGTGGGATCCAGCTCATGTCCGTCGTACACCATTACCCCATTATCAATTGTTCTGGTTCCTTCGGCATTCATCGCTTTTATTACAATAATACTTTTAATGCCCGCGCGGCTTCCGGCATAGGCGTGCGTAAGATAAACTTTTCCGTCATCGTCCCAAAGCGGGCAGGGGTCTATCAAACCGGCGCCGCGTGCTACCAGTACCGGGTCGCTCCAGGGCCAGGTTATATTTTTTGCTTTGATCACATAAATACCAAAATCAGGATCGGGGTAATAAATATAAAATTCGTTGTTATGATACCGGATCGCCGGAGCCCAAACCCCGTTGCCATGCTGGTTTTTATTAAACACTTCCAACGGCACCTGGCGCTGCAGCGCGTGGCCGATGAGTTTCCAGTTTACCAGGTCTTTTGAGTGCAGAATGGGTAAGCCCGGTACCTGGTCAAAGCTGGAAGCAACCATATAAAAATCGTCACCCACACGTATAGCATCAGGGTCAGAATAATCTGCATTGATAACAGGGTTCTTATAAGTGCCATCTCCATTGTCGGGACTCCAAACCTGAGATACATAAGGCTTCTGGGCATGGATTGAGCAACTTAGTACCACTAATGCTATAGCAAAAATCTTTTTCATCATGTGTTATATATTTATTCGGCTATGTTTTGCAGATGGCTTAGTCATTTACATTCCATCCATATAAAATATTATCAATACTATATTGCACGGCCTGCTCTTTAGTCAACTGGTGCGACCATGATACTCGGCGGCCTGGTGCGGCACCTTTGCCTTTGCTATTATATTCTGCATACCATGTTGTTTTTTCTGCATTGGTCTTACCCCAATTGTTCCAGCCATCAGGCTTTACAATTTCTGTCATAGCACAATCAATAAAAACTGTTTTGGCATAAGGCCTCCATGGGCGGCCCAGGTAAAATGAAGCCGGAGGCGCATCGCCCTCTATGCTGCACTTAATAAACACATAGCCGTACTTTGCCGTATCGGGCGTGCTGGCAGCGGTAAAATAACCGGCTTTCTTTCCATAAATCCGGCACGCTGCAAACACTGCGGTGGATGAGCCAAAGATGAAATCCACTGTTCCCTCTATATAACAATTTTTATAGTATTGCCTGCTTGAGGCTCCGTAGCCCCAGGTATACAAAGTATCCTGAAAACCCAAAAATTTGCAGTTGATAAATTTTACCCTGTCGGCTGCAACCCGCACGGCTACAGCCTGCCCCACCGGCCCGGCGCTGTTCTCAAACGTAATATTTTCTGCGGTAAAACCATCGCCATGTAAAAAAAAGGATGCGCTGCCGCTTGTTCCTATTTCTTCACCAAAACGGTTCTTTTTAGAAGCATAATCATCAAAGGTTAAAACAACACTGTCTGCGTTTTGGCCAACAAATTTCACGTTGATCTTTGTATCGGGCAATACCAGCTTTTCTTTGTACACGCCATTTTTTATAAAGATGATGGTTTGATTTTTACGCATATCAGGCACCGCATTGATCGCTTCCTGCACGGTTTTAAAATCGCCGCTGCCATCTTTGGCAATCATAAAATCATATTTGCCTGCTGATGCATCCATGAAAAATAAAATGGCAAACAGCAATAATTTTATTTTCTTTCCGGCCATAGAAAAGGTTTTATAGCCGTTTGTTTATACCAATCTTTCTCTCCGGGCAAATCAGCATTGGCTGATGCGAAAATATGATCCGGCGTATAAGCCGCTGCCTCCTTATCTGTAAGCTGTTTAGCCCATGCTACACGTCCTCCGGTTCCGATACCTAATGGGATGGCGCCGGCGCCGGTACTTTTATACTCTGCGTATAACACTGTTTTTTCGTTTTCGGGATTGCCCCAGTTGTGCCAGCCCGCTGCAACAATTTGTTTGGGCAGCTCACAACGTATAAATGCTGTTTTAGCATGGGCGCGCCAGGGCCTGCCCAGGTATGCTTTGCTCACTTCATCGGCCACCTGAATTTTACAGTCTAAAAACACATAGCCAAATTTTTTACCCGGTGTGGTGCTGGCGGCGGTGATGTAAGCATTTGCTTTTTCTTTGATCACACAGTTTTGAAAAACAGCTGTGGCGGGGCCAAAGATAAAATCGGTGGTGCCTTCTATATAACAATTTACAAAGAGCTGCCTGGATGTTTCGCCACCGGTGAATACAGTGTCCTGGTCGCCTATAAATCTACAGTCAACAAAGAGCGCCTTATCCGCATCTACATATAACGCCACCGCCTGCCCCACACGGCCTGCATTATTTACAAAAGTGATATGCTGTGCCGTAAACCTGTTGCCCGAGATCTTCGCGGTAAAAGAGGTAAAAGTGGTCAGCCTGCCCCGGCCCGAATAATCATTAAACATAATAATAGTACTATCCGCATTTTCACCTATAAAACTAACATCCGTATTGTTAGCAGGCAACTCTATTTTTTCGTTGTACACGCCATTTTTTATATACA
>JASGEW010000062.1:0-12225 GCA_047606125.1 Niabella sp.
CTTTTTGCTAAACAGGAGGGTTTTCTGATTAATTGCTATGCCTTCGTTATTATATTCTACTCAACAATCAACATTATTCGGGCTTCTTTTTACGCGTTATATATAAAAATATATTCTTTGAGTTAATGGGCAAGCCCTCCTGATATCCATTACAGTATAAAAACAATATACTAAAGCGCGCTTGTATACGTTGCTGTTTTTTGAGCCGGCACATTTAAGCGTAAAGTGTAACGAACCGGTATTATAAAATTCTTATTCCCGGTTTGCCCGCGCTGCAGCGTATGGCGTGCCGACAGATCAACGTCGGGTTAATGGATGAAACGCATACGAATAGATTGCGGTTTCTTAAATAATATTCCTCAGGCTGGTAATTACTTTAATAAAACAGGCGTACATCGGTTTTTCTGAAAACCTGCTGAATAACCTGGCCATAATTTAAGCTGGTAGCGGGTCGTTGTCATGCCATTGTAAAAGAAATACAACGCATTGTTAAATATTCCGCATTTCGTAAACATGCGGCAAAGCAGTCCAATTACTTTTGCGGCCTAAATTTTTATATTAGATGAGAAAAGCGGTAATTAATGTAATGTTGACATTGCTCACATTACTGAATGTATCAGGAGTATTAGCACAAACAACTACAGGAAAAATAACCGGAACCGTCTTTACAGAAGACGGCAAGCCTGCAGAAGGAGTAACGGTGTATATTGATGGCACCTCGCAGACAAGTGTAACCAATGAACAGGGCCGGTTTAATTTTAATAAGCTTGCTGCCGGCGATTATCTTTTAAAGATCTCGCTGGTGGGCCATGAAAGTGAGCAGGAGTGGGTTAAGGTAAGAGCAGCCGAAACCGAGCAGGTAGTTATAAAACTTTCTTTAAATGCTGTTGCTTTAAGCGAAGTGGTTGTTACCAGCCGTGCCGGTGGCTTAAATCCGCACCTGGCCTCCAGCAGCCTGCGCACACAAACGCCACTGCTGGAGTTACCGCAAAATGTGCAGATCGTGACCGGGAAAGCCCTTGCCGATCAGCAAATCATCAGTATGAGCGACGGGCTGATCCGCAATGTAAGCGGCGCCATGCGCCTGGAGCATTGGGGCGATTTATATACTAATATATACATGCGCGGCTCGCAATTACAGGCGTTTAGAAACGGGTTTAATGTAGTAGCTTCCTATTGGGGCCCGCTTACCGAAGATATGAGTATTGTAGACCGCGTGGAGTTTGTAAAAGGCCCGGCCGGTTTTATGCTGGGCAGCGGCGACCCCGGCGGTTTATATAATGTAGTAACCAAAAAACCCACCGGCGAAAATAAGGGCGAAGTGTCTCTGTCTTCCGGCAGTTACGATTTTTACCGCGGTACGGTAGATATCGACCGCAAGCTTACTCACGATGGAAAACTGTTGTTCCGTTTCAACGGGGCCCTGCAAAAAAAGGGCTCTTTCCGCCCTTTTGAACACAACGACCGTTTTTCTATAGCTCCTGTATTTAGCTATGCATTCAGCGATAAGTCGAAACTGACATTGGAGTATAACCTGCAGCATGCTAACATGACAGAAGTAGGGTCTTATTACCTGTTTTCTACAGAAGGATTCGCTACTTTGCCCAGGAATTTTACCCTTACGCAGCCGGGCGTAGATCCTACAAAAATCAATGATCATAGTGTAACGGCCAATTTCCAGCACGAGTTTAACGCGTCCTGGAAGCTTACCGCACAGGCAGCGTATTTTTATTATAATCAGATAGGCAGCAGCTCCTGGCCTGCCGCAATGGGCCCCGGTGAGTACGACCTGGACTATGATGGCGTAATTGACGGTACATTGGAAGCCGGTGAAATACTAAGACAGGTTGGCATCTGGGACGCCCGGAGCAATATGAAGCTGGGCCAGGTATTTGTAAATGGCAACATTACTACCGGCGCTATAAAGCATCGCATTTTAGGCGGTATTGACGCCGGCAAAAAAGATTATTGGGCAGACTGGGGCCAGTATCATACATTGGATACCGGTGACGATCCTTTTGACGTAAATAATCCCGATTATGGCATGCCGGCAAACGGGTTGCCGGAGTTCGACCGCACTACAAGCCTCAAAGAAAGAGCAAAGGCGGTTGGTGGCACTATGGGCCAGGAGTATGTAAGCGGTTATCTGCAGGATGAGCTGGGCTTTTTCGATAATAAGCTGAGGGTAACGCTGGCTGGTCGCTATGGGTATGTGAAACAGTATGAATGGGGCGAAGATCCCTACCAGAAAGCACGGTTTACCCCGCGGGCAGGCTTGAGCTATTCTATCGACGGCCAAACGGCGGTGTATGCTGTTCACGACCAGGCGTTTATTCCACAATCAGGTATTTTAAGAAGCGGCGGCAGCCCCAAGCCTGTTACGGGCAGTAATACCGAGATCGGGTTTAAAAGGGATTGGTTCGATGGCAAATGGAATACCACACTGGCAGCTTACCGGATCCTGAAGAAAAACGAATTAACCTCCGACCCGAGTAATACCGCTAACGAAAGCTACAGTATTATAGTGGGCGAAAAAGTGGCCAAAGGGATAGAGTTTGACCTGCGGGGCGAAATTTTGCCAGGCTTTGGCGCTACTGCCAATTATGCTTACACCGACTCAAGGGTAACCGAAGTGGCCGCCGGAGTTTCTGAATCTGTAATGAAATTGGGTGATGCGGTTCCCGGCTTTGCCAAACACACAGCAAATGCCTGGCTCAATTACAGCATACAAAGGGGCGTTTTAAAAGGTTTGGGCATCAATGGCGGGTTTACCTATTTGGCAGACAGGGCCGGATGGAGCTATAGTTCATCTAATGCAGAAGAGAACATTGCCGATTATTTTAAATTGGATGGCGGACTGTTTTGGCAAAACAAGAAGATCTCTGTTACCGCCAATGTGTTTAATATCCTCAACAAATACCTGTACGACGGTACCTACGAAACGGGTTATTGGAATTACCCGGACTATACCTTAAATGTTTATTCATGGCAGGCCGAGGCGCCCAGAACCTTCAGGGTTTCTGTAGCTTATCGTTTCTGATCCTGCAATAGCCTGTTACAGCAAAGAGGCTGCGCTGCATTCAGCACCGCCTCTTTGTGGTTTTCAGAACCATTACTCATATCTCAACGCTTCAATAGGATCCAGTCTGGATGCTTTAAGTGCGGGGTAATAACCAAAGAAAATTCCTGTTATAGCGCATACCAGAAAGGAAAGGGTAACAGAGGATTCGGATACCAACGTCGGCCATTTCAAAAACACATTGATCAGTTTTGAGGCAGTAATGCCAAGTGCAATGCCGATCAGCCCCCCGGTGATGCTGATCAGGATGGCTTCAACCAGGAACTGTAGCAGGATGTCCGATCCCCGTGCGCCAATAGACATCCGCAGGCCGATCTCTTTGGTTCGTTCCGTAACAGAGACGTACATGATATTCATGATGCCGATGCCGCCTACAATTAAAGAAATGCTGGCAATGGCGCCCAGCAATACGGTAAGCAATTCACTGGTAGCGCTGATGGTACTGATTAACTCAGCCTGTGTGCGTACCGTAAAATCATCTTCTTCGCCTTCTTTTAATTTATGGTTCGTACGTAATATTTCTGATATTTCCGTTACCGCCTGGTCGGAGGCCGCTTCAGTAGCGGCAGAAGCATAAATGGTTGAAAAATAAATGCCGGGAGCAACTCTCTGTTTTACAGTAGTGTAAGGTGCAATAATAATATCGTCCTGGTCCTGGCCAAAAGTATTTTCACCTTTTTCGGCCAACACACCAATAACCTTAAGCGGCAGCTTGTTAAAGCGGATCACTTTTCCTATAGGATCGGTGCCTGCCGGAAAAACATTATCCACAACCGTTTGTCCTAAAAGACAAACTTTTGAAGCCGACAATATATCTTTCTCTGTAAAAGCCACCCCTGTTTTCACCGTCCAGATCCGGATATTCAGGTAATCGGGGCTTACACCCTGTATAGTAGTGGGCCAGTTAAGATTGGCATTGATCGCCTGTCCGCTCGACTGCACCGCCGGCGACACATATTTTACCGATGACGCCTTCTTTTTAATAGCGTCAATATCCTGCTGGGTAAGTGTTTGCACACTCGAGCCTTCCAGCCGGGCGCCGGCTGAAACATTGCTGTAGGGCCGAATGGTGATCATGTTCGAACCCATGCTCGACAGCTGGTTTCTGATGCTTTGCTTGGAGCCCTGCCCTATTGCAACCATAGCAATAACGGCGCCTACACCGATAATAATACCCAGCATAGTTAAGAATGCGCGGAGTTTATTGCGTTGTAAGGCTTTTAAGGCAATTCTGAGGAGATTGATCAGGCTCATACTTGAAATTTAATAATCATCCGTTACCGGAATGGAGGCCAGCATGTCTTTTGCTGATTTTTTATTTTCGTTATAGGTATCCTTTGTAATTTTTCCATCCCGCAGCATCACCGTCCTGCTGCTGAAAGCGGCAATGTCGGGCTCGTGGGTAACAAATACAATGGTTTTTCCCTGGCCGTTCAGATCCTGCATCAGCGCCATTATTTCGTACGAAGTTTTGGAATCCAAGTTTCCTGTTGCTTCATCTGCCAGGATCATTACCGGTTCATTTACCAGCGCCCTTGCAATAGCTACCCGTTGCTGCTGACCGCCCGAAAGCTGGTTGGGTTTATGATCCAGCCGCTCTGCAAGCTTTACCGCCTCAAGGGCTTGTATGGCTCGTTCTTTCCTTTCTTTTGCAGAAATGGAGGCATTGTACATTAATGGCAGCTCAACATTCTCCAATGCGGTGGTTCTGGGCAATAAATTGTACGCCTGGAAAACAAAGCCTATTTTATGATTGCGTAATTTGGCCAGCTCATCTCTGGATAAAGAGCCTACATCTACCCCGTCCAGTAAATATTTACCAGAGGAGGGCTTATCCAGGCAGCCCAGTATATTCAGCAGGGTGGTTTTTCCCGATCCGCTGCTGCCCATAATAGTCAGGAACTCTCCCTGCTTTACATCAAATGAGATGCCCTTCAGGGCGCGGACAGTTTCCACGCCCACCCGAAACTCGCGTTTCAGCTCTTGTATTTCAAGAATTTTTTTCTCCATTTTTCAGATTTTAGGGGCCGGGAGGGCCGCCACCACCGCTCTTGGAGCCGCTGCCAGAGCTTTTGTTGTTGCGGCGTTGCGGCATAAAAGGACTGCGTTCCTCGCCTGATGAGGTAGCCGTCTGCTCGCTCTCTGTAATAGTTTGTTCTCCGGTTACAATAATATCATTATCCGCAAGGCCTCCCAATACCTGCAAATTAACATCGTCGTCCAGCCCAACTATTATTTGTTTTTGAATTAAAGAATCGCCTCTTCTTAACCACACGGTTGCTTCCTTGCCGGCTGTTTCTTCTTCGTGAACTGCTGTTTTTGCGGTTGTATCATTTTTATTAGCGGCCTTATCAGAAGCTGCGGAAGGCAATTTGCCTGAACGCGCCTGGCCTATCTTAAACTTCTTTGCAATCGCTTCACCGGGTGTATAATTAACGGCTTTTGCGGAAATAAGCAGCGCGTTATTGATCTCCTCGGTATAAATATTGATATTGGCCGTCATGCCTGGCTTTAATTTCAGATCATCGTTTGGCGCATCAATAATGGTCGTATAGGTTACTACGTTGGAAGAGGTGGTAGGCTGTAAACGGATATCTTTCACAATACCTGCAAAAGTATCGGCAGGGAACGCGTCCACAGTAAAAGTTGCCCGTTGCCCGATCTTTACATTGCCGATATCCGCTTCATCTACCGAGGCCTGTACCTGCATTTTCGTAAGGTCTTTGGCAATGCTGAAGAGTGTGGGTGTGCTGAAGCTTGAGGCAACCGTTTGCCCTTCGCTAACGCTTCTTGACAATACCGTACCATTTATCGGCGAATAAATATTTGAGTAGGAAAGATTTTTTTGCGCCGATGTTACCTGGGCGGCATTACTGGTTACCTGGTCGCGGGCCACTTTATAATCGTTTTCAGCTATTTCCAGGTCTGCCTTGCTGATGGCGCCGGCTTTGTATAATTCCAGCTGGCGCTTATAATTTCCCTGCTCGTAATTCAAATTGCTTTTTGCCTGTTGCAGGGTAGCTGCGTATTGCTGCACCGTTGCGTTCAACAGCGACTGGTCCAGCTGTGCAAGCAACTGTCCTTTCTTTACCGTACTGTTAAAGTCTACGTACACTTTTGTGATGGTTCCCGAAACCTGGGTGCCCACAGCAACGGTATCTACCGGCTGCACGGTACCGGTAGCCATTACGCTGGTGGAAATATATCCGGCATGGGGTTTTTCGGTTATTAACTCAACAATTGCTTCTTTTTTTCGGAACCGGAAAAACCAAACGGCAACAGCGATCAATATTAATACCAGTAGCCAGAGGATAAGCTTTTTTAGTTTCATTCTTTGGATATTTACATTGTTAAAGGGTTGCCTTTATAAAAATCGTAGATTTTAATAGCGATGACTGCATTATATTTTGCCTGTATATACTCCTGCAAAGCCTGTATATACAGGTTTTTTTGCACCAGGTAATCCACCGGGGTAATAGCGCCCAGGCGAAGCTGCTCCCCCGAAATTTCATAATTTTCTTTGTTAGTGGTTAACTGTTGTACAGAGGCATCGTATTGCGCCTGTGCATTTAATACATCTATATAAGCCTGTTCCACCGCCTGCGATAAAGTGGTTTCCGTGCTTTTCAGGTCGAGTTTGGCCTGATCGATGGCAATTTTTGCATTTTCCACCTCGGTTTTTGCGGCGCGCCTGTTAAAAATGGGGATGGAAAGCGACAAGCCAATACTTTGATAAAAATTATTGTCGAGCTGCCGTATATAGGCTGCTGTTGAGGTATTACTGGAATAGTCGGTGGTTATTGACCCATTTCCGGTTAACGTAGGCTTACCGCTGGCTTTTGCTTTTAAAAGGCCGATTTGGGCGATGTCCACATTCAGCTGGCTGCTTTTAATTTCGGGACGCTGAGCCAGTGCCGCAGCCTGCGCCTGGTCAAGAGCGGCAACAGCGCTGGTGGCAATCAACGTGTCGGGCATCTCAATCTGCATATTATACCCCGATGGCAGCAGTAAAAGCTGCTTTAAGGTAAGGGTATTTTGCCGCTCGGTATTTTGTGCGGTTATAAGATTGTAATGGTCGGTAGCCACCTGTGCCTCGTAGCTTATAAAATCTTTTTTAGAAATGGATCCGGCCTTATATTTTATCCCGCTTTGCTGTAATTGTGATTGCGAGGTCTCTAACAGGTCTTTTAAATACACAATGTTTTCTTTTGCCAGTAAAATGTTCAGGTATGCCTGCGATATTTGCAAGGAAATGTCATTTTCCATTGCTGTAATATCAAACCCCGACGCCTGTACCTGCAGGTTTTTTTGCCGGATATCGTTATTAAGATACCCTCCGTTGTAGAGGGTAACGCTTGAGCTGAGACCATAACTGCTTGAAAAACCCGCCCGGGTTTGAAGGTTTGCGTTTTTACTGGCGGTAAGGGTTTGCGAAACAGAACCGGTCAGGTTGGGTTGTTTGGCAGCCTTTGCCAGCAGCAGGTTTTGTTCATTTGTTTTTTTAGTAAGCCGCAGGGTATTCACATCAATATTATGTTGTTTGGCATAATCAATACATTGCTGCAGACTCCATACATTCGGCAGACTGTCTGTTTGCGAAAAGACAATCCCGTATAAAAGGATAAAAATAAAACCGGGAAGTATTCTTTTTATCATAAAGATAATTTTCAGTAAAGGCTTGCCCTTTAAAAAAGGATAATGTTGGTTTTGGACGTGATAAATATATATTTCTTTTTGTTAAAATGTTTATTTTTTGCTAAAAAATAAACAGAATAGATACGCTGCTTAAATTTTTTCAAAATCATAAAAGAATGTCTGGTTTTTGCTGATTTCCCGGACCTGCAAATGCCTATAGAATTATAAAGGGTTAAAGTAGCCAAATTAAAACGGCGACAAATTGCCGCCGTTACAGAATTATTTGTGTTTTTCTTCGTACTTTTTTTCGGCTTCTCTGGCTTTTTCAAAGTCAAGTACCACACCATTAATGCAGTAGCGTAATCCTGTGGGGGGCGGCCCGTCATTAAAAACATGGCCCAGGTGCGATTTACAGCGGCCGCATTCCACCTCCGTGCGCACCATTCCGTGTGAGCGGTCTTCCAGGTAAATAACGCTGGTTTTACTGACCGGCTGGTAAAAGCTGGGCCAGCCACAGCCACTTTCAAATTTTGTGTCGCTTTTAAACAGGGGATTGCCGCAAACGGCACAGTAATAAGTTCCTGTTTCTTTAAAATTTTCAAACTTACTGGTCCACGGCCTTTCTGTACCTTTTTGCCGGGCGATATAATATACATCAGCAGGCAATATCTTTTGCCACTCCTCGTTGCTCAATGCTACTTCAGCGGTATCGGTGCGCGAGTAAACGGGGTTCTTTTCCTTTTCCATTGTTATCGTATCTTTTTTGTTTGACGGCTGTGATTGTGATTTACATCGCTGAAATAAACAGCAAATACAAATAAATATAAGAATTGAACATTTCATTTTCTGCTATAAAAACAAAATAAATTTAAGAAAAGTTGCGTTTTAGGTACATTATCCCGTTTTTAAGGAATTTAATAAATAAAGGAGAAATAGTAATAAATTAAAACTACTACATTATTTTTGTTCGCATACATCAAACCAGATTAAATAAATGTTTAATATCGTTTTATTTGGCCCTCCCGGTAGCGGCAAGGGCACCCAGGCCGAAAGATTAATCTCAAAATATAAACTGGTACATCTTTCAACAGGCGATTTACTACGCGGCGAAATTGCCAATAAATCGCCACTGGGGCTGGAAGCAAAAAAAATAATGGATAGCGGCCAGCTGGTTCCTGATGAGGTGGTGATAGGCATTATAGACAATTGCCTTGAAAAAAATGCTGCTGCTCAGGGCTTCCTGTTTGACGGTTTTCCACGCACCATTAACCAGGCAAAAGCACTGGATAAATTACTTGAATTGAAGAAAACGTCAATTGACCTGGTATTGGCCCTGCAGGTAAATGAAGATGAGCTGGTAAGGCGGTTGCTGGAAAGAGGAAAAACCTCCGGCCGTTCAGACGACACCAGTGAAGAGGTGATACGAAAAAGATTCCAGGTTTACTCAAAAGATACAGAGCCGGTGGCACAACATTATAAAGAGCAGGAAAAATTTAAAGCAATAGCCGGGGAAGGCAGTATTGATGATATTTTTGAATCTTTAAGCAAAGAGATTGACGAATTAAGAAAATAGCCTGACGCTATAAAATGCATTAAACAGAAACAGCCTTCCATCAGCAAGCTGTTTCTGTTTGTAATCTGAAAAAGAACGGTTATTTCGCAAGTACAGAGTCCGCTTTCTGTATTCCGGCAACCACCAGGTCCTTCATTTTGTTTACGGCAGCAAGTTGCCCCTTCAGATAAGCCTCTCTTTGCACTTCATTATCTTTAAGCGAATCATATTTGAATCCGTTCATCCAGGCATGCATGGCTCCATCCGCCTGTGACAGGGTATGTACCAGGGAGTCGAGCTGTTTAATTCTTGCGGGGTTTGCCCCGCCTTTTTTTCTTAAGGAGTCTGCCTCGTTTTGAGCTTCCTTTTGTAACCGCTCCAGTTTCATCATTTTAGGCATAGCTACGTCATGCCCGGCTAAAACCTCCGTCAATAAGCTATCTGACAGAGATTGAGCCGGCTCATTTTCAGGGGCAGAACTGCTATTGCACGAAGCCAAAGCGCCAACCAGCAGGAGTATAACAGCGAATCGCATTTTAAAAAATTTGTGTAAAAGTAAGCATCCCGGACCATATCCTTCAATCAGGATCGGATCTCAGGGCAGGCGCATCGTGAGGGTAATACTCTGAGTCCGTCCATGTAACAATCTTTTATATCTCATCCAATAAAGAAATATTTTTAACAATAGCTCCGTTCTTTTGAGGTCAAAGTAATACGTCTTAAATATTTTTTCCTCAATTACTATATCAAATACTTTTTGTAAAGCAGGAAACGATAACTTTGTTTCCTCTTGATAGCAGCTCTAAAAACACAACCATAATTAACTTAAAAAGAGTTCTTTTATTAACGATAGCGTGTTTTTCACATTAAATTTTTTGAGCAGGTTCAATCTGTGTTTTTCAACTGTTCTTTTACTAATAAATAGTAGCTCTGATATTTGTTCAGACGTTAGTTGATCCATTAAAAAAATAAGAATTTCCTGTTCGCGCTTTGTAATGTTCTTTTGTTTAACAACATAAATAGGGAGGCGAATGGAGACCGTTTCTAAAATTGATTGCGGAAAGTAGTTTTGCCCGCTTAAAACGGTTCTGATGGCCTTCATTAATTCATTCCTGTCTATATCTTTCAGAAGATATCCTTTTACTCCTGCCGATATCATTTTGCTTATATACGTTTTTTCCGAGTAGTTCGATAAGGTAATACATGGAATAGAGAAACGAGAGTGCGATAACCAACGAGCAAGAATATCTCCTGTTCCGTCCTTTAATTTAAAATCCAATAGGATAATATCCGGCTTGCTGGCTACAATTTGATTTTTTGCTTCTTGTATGCTTGCCGCTTCGGATATATTTAAATTCTGGTTGCCAAGCATTTGCTTTAAACCGTCTCTAACCAGTTCGTGGTCATCAACAATCAACAAATTTATCTTTTTATCCATGCTTAGGCATTTCACAACGGCATAGTTATAGTTGTTCTTGTTTTATTTAATTGATTACTCACAATCTTTAATTTTCCCTTTCTTGATTCAATTCTTATTCTGATATTTTTTAGCCCAAACCCCTCATGATTTTGAGAGGGATCGAACCCAATGCCATTATCTTCATAAACAAATCTAAGAGAATGATTTATAAACTTTAACGAAATGAAAATAGCATCGGGATGCCCATGTTTCAGAGAGTTTGCCAATAACTCCTGGGTGATGCGAAAAATGTCCATTTGGCAGGACAAGGGAATCATTTGATTTTCTATTCTTAGATCCAGCTTTACGCTGATCTGATTGTTTATTCTGATAGCCTCCACTATATCTTTTATTGCCGACTCAATTCCTGATTCCTGTAATGATACCGGAAGCAATTCATGACAAATGTTTCTTAATTCAACAATAAGATCCTGAAGAATGTCATTGGCTTTTATTAGCATTTCTTTTGAAGCGTCATCGATTTGTTCATGGCAAAGTGAGCTGATTAAAAATTTGGCAGCGCTAATTCTTTGACCTATAGAATCGTGTAAATCCGTTGCAATTCTGCACCTTTCGTTTTCCTGGGTTTGAATTATAGTTTGCATTAGTATCGAATAAGATACTTTTTGATGATCAGCGTTTTTATATTTTAAAAAGTTTGCAGAAGTCATTTTACAGCATTGGCGTCTTTCGTAAAAACTTTGTCGGTAATTAGGCTTGCCCTTTCTTAAAAAGAATTCAGTGTGGCATGGTCGTTAATAAAATTTCTGAAAAATTGTGCCAGCATTTGAAAACAGGCTTGGAAGCTAATTCAATATTTTTCCTGAATTTTCTAATAACAATATTATTATTAGTGCTGATCATTGAATAGCTATTTTCTATTTCTCTAATCATAGTGGTCGCAATTTTCAATAAATAGCAATTAAGATTTTTACTATTTACATGCCAGAGGTTATATAAATATGTTTTCAGTTTTGATATGTTAGTTTTGTGTTACCACAACATAGATATCATAATCAGGCGTAAACTTAAGTAATTTTCGGAAAAATATAAAATACTATTATGAAATTCGTTATAAAATAGTAAACAGGCTCATCAATAATAAAAAGCTTATCCGGTGGCTAAAACCAGCGACTTTCCCGATCCTGCGAATAATAGTTATCATAACCTGGCGCATATTCATTAATGTTTAAAGACTGAATTAAACTATTATTAGGATCAGTTGGTTGCCAGTAGGCAACAGCATAACTATATGAGGCCGGGAGACCTCATACAGCTACAACACGCCTCGAAGAGCGGGGGTAAACTCATTTTAGTGCAAAACATACGTTTCAAGATATATTTCAACATTTTCTTCAAAATTTAAATTAGATAATTGCGGAATGTATTTTTTTATTTCCAAAATCTCATCCCAATTAATCTTATATACTTTATTCAAATTGTCGTTATTTATTTTTAATATTTCTTGAAATATGTCTAAAGAAATATTTGATACATCAA
>JASGEW010000063.1:0-3313 GCA_047606125.1 Niabella sp.
ATTTCCTCAAGATGATCAACAGCACAATAAAGATAACTAATGCCCATGCAAAGTATCCAAGGTTGGGAGTTAACAGTTCCATATTCTGATAAAGTTGAAAGGTTGATAAGTTGATAAGTTAACAAGAACATGCTTGTTAACCTGTTAACTTTTAAACATGTAAACTAATGATTGAAAAGAATACCGCACCCGCCGCCCTTTGCTTAAGGTGCAGTAATTTGTTTGCGAAGCTACGACTTCAACACAGCTAATAAACCTGCGATAACCGCAAAAAGGGCAACCCCCTCGATAAACGCTGCAGTTAAGATCATAGCGCCACGAATGTCGTTAGCTGCTTCTGGCTGGCGTGCGATACCTTCGGTAGCACCTTTACCAATCTGGCCGATACCGATACCTGCGCCAATAGCTGCTAAGCCCGCGCCTACGGCTCCACCAAAGTGAGACCAGCTTCCGCTTACTTCTAACAAAGTGTTCATTAAACTCATGACTCTGATTTTATATAATTAACAATAAAAAACGTTATTAATGATGCGGGTGCACATCTTCTTCAAAATGATGATCGCCTATTGCCCCGCTAATAAACACCGCAGTTAAATTGGTGAATATATACGCCTGTATAAAGGCAACCAGGATCTCAATTAAATAGATAAATACCGCAAAAACAATCGATACCGGCGTAAATGCAACCCCGGCAGTTTTACTCATTTCAGTAAATATAAAAATTAAACTGATAAAACTTAAAATAATGATGTGCCCTGCAGTCATGTTTGCAAACAGGCGAATAATCAATGCAAAAGGCTTGGTAAACACACCCAGCAATTCTACAGGAAGCATCAATAATTTAACCGGAACAGGAACGCCGGGAAACCAGAAAATATGCTGCCAGTAATGCTTATTGGTGCTGAACATAATAACAAAAAAGGCCACTATCCCTAACACCGCTGTAAAGGCGATATTACCGGTAACATTTGCAGCGCCCGGCAACAGACCAAAGATGTTATTAATTAAAATAAAGAAGAAAACCGTAAGCAGGTAAGGCAGGTATTTTTTGTATTTAGGTCCCAGGTTAGGTTTTGCAACGTCATCACGTACAAAAGTAATAACGGGCTCCACTGCATTCTGAAATCCTTTGGGAGCGCTGGTAACACCTTGCCCATTGGCATATTTTTTTGCGATCCCTGTAAGAATCAATACTAAAACAATCACGGCCAGGATCATCTGGGCAACGTTTTTGGTAATGGAAAAATCATACACTTTTACAGACTCATCCACATTACCACCGGCATCTACGGCAACTACTTTATCATGCTCCAGCTTATAGCCATTATACGCTTCCTCACCATGATGAAAAACGGAAGACATAAATACCGAAAATCCTCTCTGGGGAGCGTATATCAATACCGGAAGCGGAATAGTTCCATGCACTTCAGAACCATCAGATTTTTTGAAAGAAAAGAAGTGCCACTCATGGGAGTCGGCAATATGATGAAGAATAGCCTGGCCGGGATTGAACTTCTCCTCTGCGGCCGCTGCACCATGTGCTGTAGCTGCCGGTTCGGCAGTTGTAGTTTCCTGTGCAAAAACCGGTTGGCCCTGCAATACGAAAAAAAGGTTAAAAGCCGCTGCTATAAAGGATTTGAAGCCATTAGAACACATATTCCCGTTAAATTTTGCGCAAAGATAAGGGTAGTATCGGAAAGTTGGCAAGTTTACTGGTTTAAAAGTTAGAAAGCCTTAAAGGCGGTTTGAAATTATTTAAAAATCCTGGTTTTGTTGCAGTTTTTTAATTTTTTCGAGTTCGAGCCCGTCAATCTGGTCTTTAAATCGCGTTCATTGGGGTTTCTTTACTTTGCCATTCAGTAAGAGGCTATTCATATATATAAAATAATTCTTATAACATTCGATCTATAGGATGCCTGAAATATTCAATAAGCGGTATAGTCAGGTACAATTCCCTATTCTTTCAGTGTTTTCTTCAAGAGCTAATAATATTCCTTTTCCCATTTCATTAAGTTCCATGACGCGGAAGGGCCTTTCCGCGTCCAACAAGTAAAACGGAAGAACATAAGCAACAAGCCTATTTCCTGGATTTGCCCTTTTTGATCTCATTTTGTAAGCTTTTAAAATATTTCTTATATGGCTGATATTTCTGAGAAATAGTATTGAGTTCAACGCTGAACCCTAAAGCAGTACGCTCAAAATCAAATCCATATTCCTGATGGTCATTTGTAGCAACTTTAACTTTTTTATGATACCTGCAATAATGTACCAGCTCATGTAGGATTGTAATTGACAAGAACAGTGCCGTAGCATAAATAGTTTATTCCAATTTGGCCTGTTCAAGACAACAATTTGGAATGCATCCGCATCTATGTTAGCAGGGTCTTTCTCACAACCTCTTTTTTGTCTTTGATACCGGAACTTTTACCCCATCGTGTAACAACAATGTGCCACCATCTTCTTTCAAATAACGTATCATTTGTAAATAGTTTACTAAATAAATATATGCAGCAGGATCTGAACCGCTTTTTTAAACAACACCGGGGCGTTATAGCGCAAAGAGAAACGCGGCAACTATATAATTTTACATCTAAATGATATATTTTAATTGCATTTAGGATGTCATAAAAATAAGATAAAAAGCAGCACCCTAAACTGGAAAAACATAGATCCAGCTTTGTTATCTAAATTCCTTTATTGAACATGACAGGAGAATAAAAATTATCCCCCAATTTATTTAGGATTAAGATTCCGATGGGAAGGTTGAAGTCATGTTTTGAGAGGCTGAAAATGAAATTTGCCTTGACAGGCTATCATTATGTAATTGTTATATGATAAAAATCATCCGGAAAAATTTTTGGAAGTAATGATTAAACATGTTTATCTTTATACAACATTAATAACTGTATGAAGCTTATTGTTACAATAAGTAACTTGTGAAAAGGAAAGTGCTATTGATGAATAACTGCTAAAATGCGTTTAAGTTTTTAGATTATAAGAAAATTATAGGTAGAATAAATTGTTGGTGTATAAGCGCAACAATTAGGGAGCAGGCAGATAGCCTGATGGAGTAGCGGAAAAATACTTCCTGCTTAATGAGAGTTAACATCTTATATGGTTGTGCCTATGCATGTCTTTCTGATTGCAATATTTAGACCTTATTAAAAGGCTGACAGTAGAGTTATTTCGTATCCCTTCGGCCGCCCCCATCTTTTTAAATAATACAGCAATTGCCATTTTTGTGGGATGGAACATACAGGGAATCTAAATCGCGCGGAGGTGATGCGCACCCACATTGAAGCCTGCCGTGCAA
>JASGEW010000064.1:0-5401 GCA_047606125.1 Niabella sp.
CATGATCTCGCGCTCAGCACCGGGATGTTCCCTGAAATATTTTTTGGCAGCAAAAATGGCCGCTTTTGCATTAAGCGTATCAAAAATAGTTTCAATTAAAAGTATATCGGCCCCTGCATCTATCAGTCCACCCATTTGCTCCGTATATGCAGCTACCACTTCATCAAAAGTTACGGCGCGGTAACCTGGGTTATTTACATCGGGGGAAAGACTAAGCGTTTTATTGAGCGGACCGATAGCCCCTGCTACAAATTTCTGATTCCTGATTTCTGATTTCTGATTTTCGTTCAGGCCGGGCATCCCGTTTATATAATCGTCAATAGCTTCGCGGGCGCATTTTACCGAAGCTATATTTAATTCATAAGCCAGCTCCTGCATATCATAATCGGCCTGGGCAATAGAAGTGCTGCTGAATGTATTGGTTTCGATAATATCAGCACCCGCTTCCAGGTATTCTTTATGAATCGCTTTAATAATATCCGGCCGGGTAATACTTAGAAGATCATTATTTCCCTTTACATCGGTATGCCAGTCCTTGAACCGATCGCCCCTGTAATCTTCTTCAGTGAGCTTGTATCGCTGGATCATAGTGCCCATTGCTCCATCAAGTACCAGGATACGTGTATCTAACAGGTCTCTTATCGTACTCATACTTCCTCTTTTAAAGGTTTGAAAAATAGCCATTGAACTGTATATAAACGTGGGAACCCGGGAGTTGTTCGTACGATTATTAGTTCAATTTTTTTATACAGGCTGAACAATAAACAAATCCGCCTGCGACCCCACAAAGTTAAGTGTAAAAGCCAGATGTTTGGTCAGCTAATTAATTTACAGAATAAACTACTACAATTGGGCGGCATTATAGTATATATTTCTGATATGGGAAGGTTTTATCCGGGTTGACTTAGGTATTTTCCTGATTAGTTGTGACTAATCAGGACGGGTTTACCGGTTTCTCATTCCGCCCCCGCGAAAGCCGCCTTCCTGGTCCTGCCCACGCATTTCAGAACGCCGTTCCGATCTGTCCGGTCTGTCACCATCTTCCGCATTTTCACTTCTTCGCGAGCTGCGGCCACGCCCCCCACCAAATTTGCGCGGATAATAAGAAAAGGTGACCATAAAAAACTGCTGCAGACCGTTAGATATGGTTGTGCTTACATTGTTTATACCGGCCGTAGTTGAAATATTCTTATTTTGCTTTAATATATCCATAGCAGACAACTTTACTTCCGCCTGCTTTGTTTTAAGAAACCTGCAGGTAGCAAATGCATTCCATAAAAATGATGATTGATCGGTGGTGCTGTTTTTGACATAGTTCAGGGTATTACTGAACATGAGATCTTTTACAATATTTATATTCACGTTTCCCTGTGTTATATAATTTACAGTTTTTAAGGATTTAAGCGCGCCCACGGTCTGCCTGCTTGAGCTGGTATTGATGCTTTCGGTTACCTGTATATTACCTATATCGCCCATAGCGTAAAAAACTTTAAAACTATTGGTAATATTGTTAACATTTGTAACGGTATAAGTTGTATCTATGTAATTGGGTGAGGTTGTTCCGGAAATACTGCTGTTATAGTTAAACTGAAGTATCCTGTTATTCTTAAATTTGAAGGAGGCGCCGCCGTTAAATCCCGCATTATACATTTTGCGGCCATTCATATTTAAAAGATAAGTGGTTTGCACGCCGCTTTTTGTATCGGTTATAGTACTGTCCGTAATGGCGTGCTGTACGGCTCCTATACCAGCTGTAATACCAAAGTTATAATCCGCTTTTTTGGCCGGCTGCTCACGCCTGTAATTGAAGGTATAGTTCAGCATGTTGGTAGTTGAAGGTTTTAAAGCGGCGTTTCCCAGGTTGATGGAATAGTTATTGGTACTGGTATCTATAATGGGCTGCAGCTCGTCAACAGACGGAATAGACGGCGTGCTGGTTCCATTCAAATTCATTTCAATTGTGTACCGGTTAAACTGCTGATAATTGTAAGCAATATTCGCTGAAGGTGTAAAGAAACTGTAATTCCGGCCGATATTCCTGTAAGAAAAATCGGACTCGTTTTTATCCGACAAAAACAAACCCTGTGCAGTAAACCCTATGTTGATATACCGGCGAAACCGGTCTGATAATCGCCTGGTAAAATTTTTTGATAATCTTATGGAAGGCTTTTCTTCTATATGCGTGTTCTGGTTTGTATTTGTTAAATAATCATTGATAATATACCTGCCGGTGAGAGAATCATAATCGCTGACACGGGTATGGGAATTAGACCTGGAAAGATTGATATTATTGCCCAGCACCATATTAACATCCCACAAATTAAAATTGCCGAACAGCAACCTTTTAAGTGCATTATAATTCATCCCCAAACCAGTATTAAAGATGGTTGCACTGTTATTACTAAGCCTGTTGTAGTATGTATTTTGGGTTGCATCGTCGTAAGATATAAGGTTGCTTAAGGTTTTACGTTCGCTCTCATTATCATTGTAAGACAAATTATAGTTCAGTCCAAAGCTTTTAAGATTCCGGTCATCGTCGTCTTTATTCCGGAAAGAAGTGGTAAGACTTACTATATTGCTGTTGCTTTTTGATATATTATTTACAGCGCTTTCGCTTATTTCGTCCCCGCTCTCAACAGATTTGGTTGTAAAGCTGGATGAATTGGTATTATTATCGGTACCGGTATAGCTTAGATTTACAGAAAAGTCTTTATCCCAGTCGCGCTTATTATAATTTATACCGGCTGTATTATTATTGCTGCCGGATATGGCATTGCGTGCCGTATTTTGTATAAGAACGGTATCTGCGTTAGCGCTGTTTTTAGAATTGGTTTCTGAATGTACCGTATTGTTTGTATGCCTGAAGCTATAATTTGCGCTCAGCTGATTATTAAACCGCGTGTTATCCAGCTCAGAAAAATTGTATTGCATATTCCCTCCCAGAAACAATACTTTCGTTACACCGGTATTTCCAAAATTTGCAACATATTTATTATTGGGATTATAGTTCCTGTACGTACCCTGCTGAAACATTTCCTGCAAATTAGCTGTTTTGTTGATGTTATTTGAGCTTAAAGCAATGCCGCCACGCAATCGCTTATTAAAGGCCAGTCCCGAGGCATCTGCTTCATAGCGATCATTGGTACCAATACCTGCACCTGCTTTTCCGAAAAAGCCTTTCTTTTTATCAGGCCGCAATTTAATGTTCATTGTTAGTAGGGAATCGGCAGGATTGTCATCAACATCATCTTTTGAATAATCCTGTTCCTGGTACACCTGTATTTTTTCAATTGCATTTTTAGGAAGGTTTTGTGTGGCCAGGGTAGGATCGCTGCCAAAAAAAGGTTTACCATCTACATATACGTTGTTTACGGTTTTACCATTAACCGTAACACTCCCATCGCCCCATATAGTAACACCCGGTACGCGGCGCAACATATCTTCCACCACGGCATTAGAGTCTAACCTGAAGGCAGCTGGATTGATCTCCAGGGTATCCCCGTTCATCGTAACCGGCACCACCGCCTTTACCACCACTTCTTCCATCATTCCCTGGGCTCTTGCCAAAAGCACATTCTTAAAATCATATACGTTGTGAAGCGGATCGAGGGTAACCACCTTAGTTAAAGGCCGGTACCCGGTAAACGAAAAGTTGACGCTCACCGGCACATTTAACGGAAGCTCCGAAAAGCTGAAGGCTCCGTCATCCGCTGATATCTGATAGTTGAGCAGCGCCGAATCTGATTTCCTGTAAAGTGTAATGGTTACCGTTTGCAATGCGTAGTCCTCAGCAGAATCTTTTACGATGCCGGTTATGGAGCCATAACGCAGCGTATCCTTCTGGGCAAATAAAACCGATGGAATTATTGCAATTAAAACAGTCAGCAGTATTCTTATCATCCAATTTTATTTTTTAATTTCACCTGAATAATTACGGGGTTCGCGGTTCTGGAACTTTTATCGAAATAGGCTTTTATTGCAGGCATATATTGCGGGCTTCTGCTTTGTGTATTATCCTTTGTCTGAAACATATAATTTGATGAAGTGCTGCCATACAAATAATTTCCGTCACAAAACTGGATACCGGTGGTCAGAAGCGGCAGGTAGGCATTGGTGCTGTCGGGGCTTATTTTGCTGATGTTATAAAAACGCCCTGAAGCTTCATCAAGCATAAAGCTTTTCTCACGGAAGCTTTTGTTATAATCCAGAGAAAAAAATAAATAATTATTATACCTGAATAAATGATCAATACTCCACACCCAGCTTCCGTTTTTCATACGAAAATTGTCAAAATCATTTTTAGAGCGAAACGGGTAACTAAGGAAGGAGCCGGGCAGTGAGTTTTCCATGGGCAAAATAAGCGTATACAGTAATGATATACTATCACTGTTTAATTCATATATACTATAATTGTATGGGCGGGTGAAAAGCAGTTTACTGCTGTCCTGCCCGGGGAAAAAGGATATCTGTGCAGGTTTGCAGAATAATGCGCTGTTCTTTTTATTATACGGAAAATAGGCGCTTACTGTTTTCCCGGCGCTGTACACTTTCAGCTCATAATCCGTATTATCTTCCCACTTCCTGTTTGCATACGCATAACTATATACCCAATGGCTGGCGCCGAATATAGTGGGCGTTACCAATGACAGGCTAAAATGCTTTATCTCCTGTACTTTTTCTTTATGAATATCTTTAAGATCATAATAACCCGACCACGAAAAACGCGCAAACTCCGGATTGGTAGGGTCTTCCATCATTTTCTCAATTTCGGCCTGTGAAAACTTAAAGTTTTTATTACTTCCTGTTATAAAAAGCGCATTCCTGCTTTTATCGAGCTGTATATTTTTAATAGTACATTTAGGCGGTCGGTATTTTTTGATAAACTTTCCGGTTTTATCAAAAAAGTAAATGGAGTTGGTGTCGGCATCCCATATAATAAAATAGTTATCGGAAACCAATAATTGTTTTATACGTCCGAAAAGGCTTTTTTTATTTGTTTGCAGGGGAATGTAGGTTACTTCATCAAAAATCTTTGAGGCGGTAACTCCTATAGCAAAGTTGGGCTGAAAATAAAGATCTTTTCCATTCTGGCTATATGCCGACAGGTAAACCAAAAGGCAAAAAATGGCAGGCAGCTTTCTCATAAAATCTTTGACGTTTTAAATACGGTTTTCCTGCAAAAAAGTAACCAATGTGTTAAAAAACATTAAAAACCGCTAAAGCCCGCTGTAAAAACAACGGGCTTTCTAAATAATTGCATTATTTTTTAAAAACAATTAAACTACTTTCGCCTATAAGGCGAAAGATTTGTTTTGTCGGCTTAAGCCGACCTTAGTCTCCGACAGTAGTAAAGTCATCTCCTCCTTCGGCGGCATCCTGGTTCTCTATATACTCCAATATC
>JASGEW010000065.1:0-40206 GCA_047606125.1 Niabella sp.
ATTGGGCATCGGTTAAATCTGTCGAATACATATCTTTTTAAGTTTAGTACCTCAAAGAAAATATGTTTCACTATTTAATCCTTGCCCATAATCTTTTTTATTTTATATTTTTAAACAGGCTCTTATATAATTCTTATAAAACTGCAGGATTCTGTTTATTGCTCCGCAGTTGATTGTCGAGTAGACCTGGGGATTTTCACCCCAAGTCCCTCATAGAGCCGTACGTGATACTCTCGCATCATACGGCTCTTATTATTTAATACACCTAAGCCTGTCATTGACTTAGCGTGTTTTGCTTAACGTTCTTGATACCTCCTGCCCGAAAGCAGTTTCTCGCTGAACTCATAAGCCAAATAATACATCCCCTTCGCTCCACTCTCATTACAAGAGCTTCAACACTACTACGAGATGTTCCGCCCCCGTGTAAGGCTTCGATACTTTCTATCTTACTGTTGCCCCAGCTTGATATTTTCTCTTAACATCCTTACGACAGGTTCTCCTGTTCCGAGTAAAAGCCTATGTTAAGCTCGTGCCGTCTATACCCCGGATGCCGCAACAACAGTAAACAGGTAACCTTGTTGCTTGTCCCAAAGACGCTACTATACCTTGGTTTCGACATCGTCTAACCCTTTCGAGGCGTAATTTAACGGTTCACTTACGTTCACCTTCTTAACACGCACCTGACACCTTTAAACTGATGCCTTTTCCTTTATCGCTCACCACCACAGCATTTAACCGCAGCAGCATAAAGGTGGTTTGATAGCTGCTCCTGCAAGCCGCTATCGATGGGCCTGCCATCATCTTTTACTTTGCACCAAATAATAAACAAAGAACTAAATCGAATATTCACTACTTGTTCAGGACACTCAATAGCCGGGGTTCTGCTCCGCCAGGTTATTATAAAGCATTTCCTTTTGAGGAATGGGCAGGAACACATCTTTAGAAGAAACATTGCTTGCAGGCAACGTAAAGTGTACTTTTGCAGGAGAGGTTTGTGTAGATGGAAAAGCGATGATACCCAAACTGGCATTGCCATTCTCCGCATCATTGCCCATCTGTTGTACCGTTGCTTCCAGAATGCCCCAGCGTTTCAGATCCTGCCTGCGTAAAAACTCGCCCAGCAATTCTCTAAGCCGTTCATCCTGTATTGTTTTTCGAAATGCTTCCTGGCTCGCATACTGTTCTGTTGCTAACCGGTAATCTGTTAAAGAAACCGCTTCTGCAACGGCTCCGGATCCAGTGCCTGAGATGGTTATTGTTGGCAAAGAGGTGTATCCGGATCCCAATCCGGACAAATAGATCCCTGTTACAGTACCTCCGGATACTATGGCGCGGGCAGTAGCACCTGTTGTGGCGCCTCCGCCTGCTATCGTTACGGTAGGAGCCGATGTATAACCAGACCCTCCATTGATGATGCGAATGGAGTCAAGCATTTTTCCGGATGTTTCCTCCTGGTAAGCCCTTTTTCTTATCTGGTTGACTAAATCCACCGCTTCAGATGTAGGTCCGTTCAGTTCATTTTCCGCCTCTGCAAGCATCAGCAAAACATCCGCATATCGTATAATAGGAATATTAGCAGGGCTCCTGGTGGGGTCATGCGGCGCCAGTTCTTCTTCTCTTCTCCATTTTCCCGGATACCGACCCCAGTAATTGGTTGGTGAAAGCGCCGTTTTATTAGGTACTACAGTTGTGGACCCGCCAGAATATTTGAATTTTGCAATGTTCCAGTCTCTTCTCGAATCCGGCGTTGTATCGTTTGTAACGCTGCCGGTAGTACCTACTACCGCTACCAGGTTTTTAGCATAATAAGCTTTCAGCCCTTCAGGAGGAACAAGCACGTAACCATCGCAGCGGCCCACTAAATCGTTAGACGATGCGATCCCTACGCGCACATACTTCCCCGAGTTCTGTTCTGATGAGGATGTGTTTACATAAAAACCAACTTCCCAAATACTCTCCCGGTTCACGTTGTCGTATTGATCCGTTAATTGCAGCTTAAATAACTGCCTGTAATCCGGATTAAGCTGGTGCAGACCCGAATTGATCACTTTTCTTGCCCAGGAAGCAGCATCCTGATAGCGGGATGCATCATTAACCGGATTTCCCGCGGCATATAAACAAACCCTTGCCAGTATGGCTTCTACGGCGGTTTGGGTTACTCTTTCATTACTCGTAAACATATCTGCCGTTTGCCCGGCTAACAAAGAATCGGCAAGCGTCATTTCCTCAATTACAAAATTATATATATCCTTTGATGCTGTAAACGCGATATTTGTTTCGTCTGCAGACTGGGAAGAATGGGTACGCAGCGGAACGTTCCCATACCACTGCGTTAACAGGAAATAATAATAGGCCCTCAGAAAAACAGCTTCGCCTTTAATCGCTGCTCTTTCTTCTTCAGTAATATCGGTAGGTACATCAATATTTTCCAGCACCGTATTGGCACGGTTAATTCCTGTGTATAAAATGGTCCAGAGGCTGGCCATTTCACTGCTGGCGCTTGTTCCATTAAAATACCCTGCACGCGGGGTGCTATAAGAAGAAAGGAAAACGAGGCCTTCTTCCGTTCCGGCAGTAATATTATACTGGTATATTTCCCCATAGAGCGCTGAATTTCCAAGCACGGCATAAACACCAGATAACGCGGCGTCTAAATTGGCTTTTTTTGCATAGAAAGTTTTTGCGTCCAAAAAATCGGTAGGCGTGGGTTCCAGGATTCTTTTGCAGGAACCTAAACTGAATACTGTTATAAACAGTATCAGTAAAAAAATGGCAGAACGTATCATTATCGTATCATTTAATCATTTAAAAATTCAGGTTTAAACCAAATACATAAGTCCGGGAAATGGGATAGGCTGAAAAATCAAAACCAGGTGTCAGGCCAAAGCCTTTTGTAGACACTTCGGGGTCCGGTCCGGAGTAATTTGTCCAGGTATAGATGTTTTGTGCACGGGCAAATGCCTGCACGCCCTGTATCCATTTGGTCTTCTTCGTATTAAAATTGTAAGAAAGCGATATTGTTTTCAATCGCAGAAATGAGCCATCTTCGATGAATCTGCTCGATGGGATGCCTGTAACACCTTGTGCCTGTGAACTTGTAATATTGGTATTCTGGTTATCAGGTGTCCACCGGTTGGCAAAAGAAGCCATGGCATTTCTTCCAAAGGTTGCCCCATTAATACTTTCTAGGAATATCTTATTAGCATTAACAATATCATTTCCATAAGACCATTGAAGAAACACATCTAATTGAAAATTTTTATAGGTAAAACTATTATTCAGCCCCCCTACATGCTTTGGATAGGGAGTCCCTATTACTACCTGATCACTGTCATTTACCACACCATCACCATTTATATCTACATATTTGGCATCTCCGGCTTTCCATGTCGGCGTACCCAGTATTCCGCCGGTTGAAGGCGTATTGGCACCTTCTTCAAGATCGCTGTATTGATACACACCATCATAAATAAAACCATAGAACTGCGCTATTGGGGCACCAACTTTACTTATCCAGAAAGGGTTACCGAATAAAGAGGAAAAGCTGGGTATTGTAGAATACCTTATACCTTCATCGCCTACTAATCCTAATAATTTATTCCGGTTAAATGAAATATTAAAATTCGTACTCCAGCTAAAATTTTTGGAGCGGATATTGGTAGAAGTTACCGTAAACTCCCATCCACTGTTTTGGGTACGGCCAATATTCATCAGGGCTGTAGAATAACCCGTACTGGCTGCAATGGTGGCATTCAGCAACAGGTCATGGGTTTGTTTGCGGTAATAATCCACTTCAAGACTCACCCGGTTTTTTAAAAACGAAAGTTCTAAACCAGCATCCAGCTGTCCGGTTGTTTCCCATTGCAGCTTTGCATTTTCAAGATTACTAGAGTAATAAGCATTAACCGGAGAATTATCAAACGAGTAATACGTACCTAACACATATTGCTGCTGATAGCCGAAGTCCGGAACCCTGTTATTTCCTGTTATTCCATAACTGGCCCTTAGTTTGGCATCGCTGATAAATGAAATGTTCTTTATAAAATCTTCATCGCCCAGCCGCCAGGCAACTGCACCGGAAGGGAAATAGCCCCATTTATTATTTACGGGGAACTTAGAAGACCCATCGGCCCGGAAAGTGGCCGTAAATAAATACTTTCCAAACCAGCTATAATTCACCCGACCTGTAAAGGATACCAGCCCCCAGCGGGTAGAAGAAGAAGATTTATCATACACGATTCCTTCATCTAACCCGCTTACGCCCAGCTCTTCATTGGGCACTTTATTCGCTTTATAGCCAAAAGCTTCTTCCCGCCGGGTTTGGAGGGAAACCACGCCGGTAGCCGTCAAACGGTTGTTTTTGTTAAATTGTTTATCATACGTTAGGCTGCTTTCGTTAGAAAGATTGATCACATTGTCCTGGGAAAGCGCTCCGTTGGGCCCGTTAGCAAGGCCGATTGCTGTATTAGGGCTGCCACTTCGCGTATGAGAATTATTAAATATCTCATTCTTATCACTAACCAGGTTTGCCCCGCCGGTTATACGCAATTTTAGGGATTTCAGGATATCGTATTCAATATATCCGTTCATGGTCAGCGTGTTTATTTTATTAATATTGCTTTCATTGCGGGCCATCAGTACGGGGTTAAATACATAGTCTCCTATTTCCGGGTCAATATCTTCGTTGGCCAGATCAATACTGTCCGCCCCTGCTATAGGGCGGTACGTCCATGCTGCATAAAAAAGATTAATCTGCTGTGTAGTGCCCGAGCCCTGCGCCTGACCGGTCTGCTCCCTGGGGCGGATGCCGCTTCTGCGCTCATTCGAATAGTTAAAATTCAACCCGAAGCGCGCCCGTTTGCTGATGTTCTGGTCCAGCTTTAACCGCGCCTGATACCTGGAATAACCACTGTTCACTACCAGGCCGCTCTGGTCCACATAAGAACCGGAAGCAAGGTATTTGGCATTGGCGTTGCCGCCGCTTACGTTAATGCTATGCGACTGGAAAGCTGCCGGGTTCACAATTTCATCGTACCAGTTGGTGCCTTTCACATCCCTGTAATCTTCCAGACTTTGCCTGTCTCCTTTGAAATATAACGCCGCAGCTTTGGCCGAATCAATTTCCAGCTGCAGCTTTACAAATTCATAAGGAGACAGCATGTCAAATCTCCGGCCGTTAACAACAGACCGGCCTAATGACCCCTGATAGCTCACCTGCGCCGTACCGGCTTTACCTCTCTTTGTAGTAATGATCACTACTCCATTGGCACCTCTTGCACCGTATATAGCGGTAGCTGAAGCATCTTTTAGCACATCTATGGATTCAATATCATTCATGTTCAGGGAGGAGGTGTTAAAATCCTCCATAGGGAAACCGTCTATAACATACAGCGGAGCATTACTATACGTGAGTGAATTGTTACCTCTTATTACGATATTCAGGGCGTCTCCGGGCTGACCGTCTGTAGCCGTCACGTTAACACCAGCCACCCGCCCTGCCAGTGCCTGATCCAGTGAGGATACAGGAGCTTTCACCATTTGGTCTATGTTTACTCTTCCCACCGATCCGGTCAGGTCTTTTTTCTTCACCGTTCCATAACCAATAACAACTACTTCATTAAGATCCTGTGTATTTTTTGTAAGAAATACATCCAGCGTTTGCCTGCCTTTTAAGGCAATATTCTGCGTCTGGTATGAAGTGTGTGTAAAGCGCAATGTACTATTGGTATTGGGCACACTGATCACAAACTGCCCACTTTCATTTGTCTTTACAGCCCTGCCGGAACCAACAACCGTTACGGTAACATCAGAAAGCCGTTCTCCTGAAGAGGCATCTGTAATGGCCCCTTTTACTGTTTGCTGCTGGGCATGTAGAACAACTGCTCCCAACAATGCCAGCAGTAATGTTAAAAATGATTTTTTTTGATACATAGAAAAAATAATTGATATGGTTAAGAATCGTTTAAACGGGTAAAGGGCTTTACCGTTCCGGCGGATGGAGCATATTCATACTGTTTTATTTTTATTGTTTATTGAAAGGATGCAGGTATCCGGCTATCCATTTTTTTGTGGCTTCATCTACCTGCACTTCCTGTATTATTTCCGGAATACGGCTGTAGCTATTGTTGAACTCCTGCACAAGCCTGGTAAAATCTTCAGGGTGATATTCTATAAGCCTGTTCGTTTCTTCCGCCCTGCCCAGCAAATGGGGTATGACCAGGTTGGGTTGTTGATCCTTCAGTGTTTTAAGTACTACGCTCAGGCGTTTTGTTTTTTCTATCATCCCGTTTGTGATCAACGACGGATCGCCGGCTTTGTAAGTGATGTGCACTTCGCATTTTTCCTTTACGGCAACAGCGGGAATGAAGATCCTTGTATCAAGCGCATCCCCTTCATATTGCCATCCCCTTTCCCCGCGGTCAATAGTATAGGCAAGCGGCTGGCCGTTCACACTGATCTTTTCCGGCATCAGCGACCCGTAAAATACAACCTCATAGTTGCGTTCCGTATTCATGCCCGGGAACCGGCCTTTTACCGGATCAATGGTCAATGTTGCGGAACCATCAGCATGCTGCCGGGTATGCAACCCTGTAGTACCATACCGGGTGTCATATTGCTGATCATTCCCATTGTCTTCATATAATGTTGAGCTGCCCGTGCCGCCCGGGAACACACCCAGTTTTATATCAGCCGGATTTGCATCCAGGTTTTTGGTAGCTACGGTGTACATCGGCAGGATTGCGCCGGCTTTTATATAAATGGGATATTCATCAATGGAAAATTTTCTTTCTGTAACCTGCCCGCCCTTTAACAGGGTGCCCGTATGCCACTCATACCAGTCAGAACCCGGGGGCAACCATACCTTTATTGTGGAAAATCCATTGACCATGGGGTGGCCGATAGGTGCTACGAGTATGTCGTTGCCAAACAGGTACTGCCGGTTAAACCGGTATGCTTCTTCTTTTTCCGGATAGTCATAATACATGGGCCGGCACAGGGATATGCCTGTATCATAGGCATACCGGGCCATTGTATAGATATAGGGCGCCAGCATGTACCTTAGCCGGATGGCATCATATTGGGCATCAAAAAAAGCACCTTTAAAACTCCATGGTTCTTTGGTGAGCAAAGGGTTCTTAGAAGAATGCGTCCGGAATACAGGGTTCAATGCCCCATATTGTACCCAGCGGGTCTGCAGTTCCGGATCGATCGCTATGCCCTGTTTCCCGTAAGTGTGCCCGCCAATATCGTGGCTCCAGTAACCATATAGCACATTCGAAGCTGTATTGGTAAAATAAGGCTGGTATTCCAGTGACTTCCACGATATGATTACATCACCTGAAAGCCCCACCTGATAACGGTGATTCCCCAGTCCGCCCCACCGGTGGTATAACAGCGGCCGGGTGCTTCGGTTCTTTTCCATATCAGTAAAAAATGTATAATTCAGCCACCAGGTGTTTTGCAATCCTTTTATTTTTTTATCTTCCAGCCATTGCTGCCAGTCCAGCCACCAGAAATCCACTCCCTGTTTTTCCATGGGCCGGAGCACCACGTCAAAAAGAGCTTGCATAAATTTTTTGTTGGAACCTTCAAACGGAATGTTCTGTCTGCCGCTTGTGTCAAAATTCATTCTTTGGGCAAAGGCACTGTATTGTTCCTCAAAAGGGGCGATACCCGATGCGGGGTGCAGGTTCAGGGTCGTCTTCAGACGTTTACTATGTGCCCAGTGCAGGAATTTAGCAGGATCGGGGAACAGGCGTTTGTTCCAGGTCCAGCCGGTCCACCATTTGCGCTGCCCGAACGCATCCGGCCGGCTGCCGATGCTATCGGTATTGTGCCAGTCCATATCCAGCACCAGCACATCCAACGGAATATTATACCGCTCAAAACGTTGCACCACATCGCGCAGCTCATTATCAGAATAACTCCAGTAACGCGACCACCAAAAGCCAAATGTGTACCGCGGCGGCAATGGTTCTTTGCCGGCGATCAATGTAAAATCATAGAGCGCCTGTTTATAGCGGCTTCCGTATCCCATAAAATACCAGTCCTGTGCGGAAGTATCTTTACGTTCCATTACCCATGGCCATGGACTTTCATCCAACAGAAAATTTTTTGAATCGTCCAGCAGCGTCCAGCCATCCCTGGCTAAAATACCATCCTCTAACTGCAGCAACTGCTTTCTGACAACATTGGAGTCGCCATCGCAGCGGTCGAGCGTTCTTGCAGTACCTTTCAGATTTTGCTGCTGTACCATTCCCGGATGCCAGGTGATCTTTTTTTCTGTCTTTACCGTAACCTTGAGATTGGCGGCAGTGAACCGGCCTGTATGCAACCGGTACCGCAGCTCCAGCCCGGTTGTTTCCAGTATCCACCAGCCGGATGCTGTACGGGTACGGAAAGCAGGTACCGGCAACTCCCGGTTTACTACCAGGAAAGAAGCATGATCGTTAAAAATGCCTTCTTTGTTCCATTCCATACGCACCAGCTGCGGTGTAAGCACGGTGATGCGCACTTCTTTTGCGGGGCGGATCACTGCCCCGTTACTGGCCACGGGATTATTATTCTGGCTGCCGGAATGTATGGCCCAGCAACAAAGTATTATGCAACCGGCTAACGCTCTTATAACATAATTTTTCATCATCTTCAATCGCTGATTTTTTTTATAGAGAAGTTCTTTTCCTTATCCTTTTAAATGCAGGTAAACAGAAAGTTTTACTGTTGCTGACCTGCTGGTCTTAACGGCCAGCCGCAGCCAGTTGCCAAAATGTTTTACCCGCACAAAATAATGACCGGCAGCCTGCACGCCCGGTAATACGGTCCCTTCATCGATCCAGTTCATGCCATCGGCCGAAAGCTGCACCGCAATATCCAGGGGTTGCTCCAAAGCTGTCACCTCTTCAACCCACAAAAAAAACAGGGCTTCGGATGCCCAGCCCGCTTCCATGGGCTGGGAAAAGAAATCGCCTGTAACCTTTACTCTTTTCTCTACTGCTGTTGCCTGAAAATTTTTCATACCTGTTTTATTCTGCTGATATAATTAAGGAGTCCACATAAAAAAATACCCGACGGTTATCGTCATTCTCTACCCAGATACCGGGATTGAATAATCCTTTTATCCGGGCATATGGCGCGGTTAACGTAGGACTGATGCCCCGCAGATCAAACACCCGGTTGCCGGATTGCAATTCTACATATTCCCGTTTTTGTGTATCAATCAGCAACCGCAGGTAGCTCCAGTTGATCTTATCATCACTCTCGTTATAGCACAGGTCCTGGTAACCATCCTCGATCCATTCAAAGCCATCGCCAGACCCATCTTCGTAGCGGCGGCCATACCACATCGGGTCCACACCCCGCTTGCACCAGTCATCCGCCACACCATAAGCCCATTCCTGGTCTGTTACATCCTTTGCTTTAAACAATTGCCATTTCCTCACCATCTTTCCGTTTACGGCATTTACGTAGCGCACCCCGGCAAAATAGCGATGCGCTTCGTCCTGTATGTCAAAAAACACCCCAAAGGCCCTCACCGCCTGCTCACTCAATCCCTGGCGGTCCTGTTCCGGGGTATAAGCAAACCAAAGCTCTATCTGTCTTTTGCCATCCGGTAAATGCGTGGTGAGTCTTTTAATGGCATGAGAGCAGCCGCCCGGTACCGGGGCTTCGGTATAAGCACCTGCAACAGGTCTTGTTGCTAATTTTAAAGAATACGTACCATCCATTGCGCCATGGGTCCCTGCAAAGCGAAAGCTGGCAGAGCTCAGCATTACCGGTCCCCATTGTGTTTTATCCACATGGCTGTACCGCAGGGTATTAAAATCCTTACCTACATAATTCGGATGCAGGTCCATCCATCCTTGCTGCCCTTTGTCAAAATCATCATAGCAGAGGATCCGCTGCAAGGGATCAAACTTGTGCAATTCGTAATTTGTTCCAGTCATTTTATGCATGTTTCTGTTTTATTTTTTTGTTGATGGTAAAAATGGTCAGCCCTTCTGTTTCTTTCCTGCCGGGGAAGAGGAGGCTGATCGTGTAGCCGATCAGGAAACAGGTTGTCATGCCTATGGCACTGTACAACCAGAAGCTGATTCGCGTTTGGCTTTGCAACACCAGTATGAGTATGCTGCTGGCAACAGCGCCGGCAAGCGCACCCGTACTGTTGGTCTTTTCTGTAAAAATCCCCAGTACAAATAAGCCGGCTGCTGCGCCCAGGAATACGCCGGTCATTTCGGTAAAAAGGTCAAGGATCGATTTTACGTCGATAAAAAGCAGCAGGATGGCCAGGCCCGTAGCCAGCAGTCCCAGCAGCGCGGTGGTGTACCTGGCAAATTGCAGCTCTTTTTTACCGGTAGTATTTTTTGAAAAGCGGCGGTAAAAATCCACGGTGAAAATGGTGGCCACACTGTGTATATGACTTTCTATGGTAGCCATGGAGGCGGCAAAAATGGCTGCGATAATCAGCCCGCTTAAGCCCGGTGGCGCCTGGTGTGAAATAAAATGAGGAAGAATGCCATCTGTAGGCGTTCCGGGGTTCAACAACTGGGGATGTGATTTATAAAATACATATAAGGAGGTACCCAGCAGGTAAATGATAATCGCCCAGGGCACGGATACTTTTACATCCATCCATAATGATTTCCGGGCATCGCCCAGGCTCTTTGTTGTCATATACCGCTGTACAATGGCCTGGTCAGAGATCAGGTTGCCCAGCCGGATGAATATATTCCCGATCAGCAGCACGATCAGCGAAGAAGAGGTAAAATCAAAATCAAGCGAGCCGACACTGAATTTATTATATTCGGTTGCCGTATGCCAAAAGGTGGCTGCACCGCCTTCCGTACCGTTGATGGCCATGATCACACAAACCAGGGCGCCCCCCATCAGCAGTATGGCCTGCAGCACTTCAATCCAGATCACCGCTTCAATGCCACCTGCTACAGTATATACGGTGCTGAGCACACCCATAATAATAATACAGGTCATGGTATCAATAGGTGCTACCGCCGATAAAGCAATTGCCGGCAGGTACACTACCAGGCCCATTCTGCCCAGCTGGTACAGGCAATACACAAATCCTGAGAACAACCGTATGGTCAGGCTGAACCGCTTTTCGAGGTACTCATAAGCGCTGGTAAGGTTGAGTTTGCGATAAAAAGGAATAAAAGCCCAGGTAACTACCGGCACCACCAGGAACCAGGTCCATACCCCTGAAAAATAGGTCCAGTTAGTGGCATAGGCTTTTGCCGGGATGCTCATAAAACCGATGGCGCTTACCTGTGTGGCCATTACGCTGATGCCTACTGCCCAGTAGGGGATCTGCTGGCCGCCGCGCAGGAAGCCATCGGCCGTTTGTTTTTTCCGGGAAAAATAAAAGCTGATCACAGCCAGCAGCGCCAGGTAAACAAAGATGATCCCATAGTCCATGAACCCGAAAGCACTTTTTGCCGTTGATGACCGGAGCGTTCCCCGCTGTATGGCACCCAGTCTTTGCTGCGGACGCAGCTCACCTCCCACCAGCAGGTACTCGTTACCGGATACCAGTATACCGGCCCCGGCTACACCTGCCGGCAGATTGCCTGCTTTTACCCAGGAGTCAGTAATGGTATGATAGGCCAGGATGTCACCGGGCATATGATACCGGTCGCCCAGCTCCAGGGCCCGGTCTGCATCATGGCCGTCAGAACCGCCGAACAGCAGTATATGACTTTGCCCTGCCGTGGCGGCGCCGGCAAAGAGCGCAGGCCGTGGTGCATCCTGCATCCGCTGCCAGGGCTGCTTTGCAAAGGGATCGAACCGGTAAATATCTTTCAGGTACACCTGCCCGGTTTTACCACCTGCCAGGTACAACACATTACGCTCCCCGTTTCCCTGGCTAACGAGCACGGCACCAAACCTGGGTGCCCCGGGCCACAGGGGCTCCGGCTTCCAACTGAATGAAGTATGCGCTGCACGGGCATCTTCCGGTAACCCCACTGAGAAAAATTCCTGTACCGCCTGTTGATGCGCATCGCGCCCGCCTGCAATATAGAGACGGTCTCCCAGGATGGCGGCGGATAATGCCGACCGGGGCTGGGGCAGCTGCGGTAAAGGTGTACTGATGCTGACCTGCTGCTTTGCGGGATCCCACCAGAGGAACAGCACCTGTTTATAATCTGTTTGCCCGTTGGTGCCTCCAATAACGATCAGCCCGTTTTTATAGGGCACTACTGCCGCATCTGTAAGCCGCCCGGGCAATTTGCCCGCAGGCTCCCATTGTACACTGCCGGAACGGTAACTCCTGGAAATATAAATGGCGTCGTATATGGTCTTTACTTTTCCGGATGCCGTTTGCGAAAAATTACTGCCGCCGGCAACGATCATTACGCCATTGCTGATACCGGTAACCATGCCGCTAAGCCCTTCTGCTACCGGAAACCGGTCGTTTGGCGACCAGTCTATCCAGCCCGCAGGCGGTGCAGCATATGCCTTAAGGAATGATGCTGCTATAATGATTGCTGCTATGATCCGTGCCCGTATCCTCATTGCTGTTTTTTCTTTTTCTGATCAGTTTTGATATCGCTTATTAGCCAGTTCCAGTCAAACCGCAAGGCTGCAGCATAACGGGGCTTACCCCGGCCGTAGAGCACCAGGAACGATCGGTCTTTCAGTACAATAATATCCGAGTAATTGGCCGGGCCTTTAAACAGGAGTTTTGGTGGTGACCAGCTTTTTGCTTCATCAGCACTATAACTAACTGCCAGGTCGTTTCTGCCCGGCCCCAGGGGCCGTGTTTGTAATAAGTATAATTTTCCTTTATGTTTTATTGCAGTAAGGCCTGCATCTACCGGCGGAAACCGTGTGATGGTACCGGGTACGGGATCAGACCAGGTACTACCGCCATCAGTGCTTACAGACTGGGCCCGGTCTGCAAAAGCGGCCATACCACCCAGCCGCGCATCAAGCAATATCCGGGTTCCCCCCAGTGATACCAGCCTTGATTCATTAGCGGTAAAAGCATCTACACCCGGCAGGTAACCACCGCTTTTCCAGGTAGTGCCGTTGTCGTCACTATAAATTACAGAGACCCCATATTTCCTGTCTGCAACAGGTTGCTTTACTGCGTACCGGTGCCATACCTGCACCAGCATGCGACCGTTATCCAGCGTAATGCCGTGCCCCGGACCCGGCAGGTGAAAGGGGCGCTGAAAAGGATCAGCTGCAAACAGACCGGTTACTTCAACGGGTGCCGACCAGGTAGCACCCTGGTCATTGCTGATGATATAACAGACCCTGCTGGAATCATTATTCAGGTTGCGGGCATAAAAAAGGAAGAGCTTCCCCGTCTTTTTATCTTTTACCGGTGTGGGATTGGCAAATGATTCGCCCTTACTGCTGCGTACAATTATCTGTGAGGGCAGCCAGTCCTTTCCCTTGTTCCGGCTTCTTTTTAATACAATATGATGCGGACTGTCATCGCCCAACTGTATCCTTCCTTCTGAAAAGGCCAGCACATCCCCGTTATCAGCCTGTATCAACCCATACACAAAATGCTCCTTTATTCCATCGGCCGAATCAATACCAAGGGGCCATAATACCGACTCCTCAAAAGTCTGCGCCCCTACCGTTACCGGCAGGCAATACAAAAAGGCGACAAGCAATAGTCTCATTTGTATATTTTTTATGGCCGCCCGGATCAACTCCGGTCGGACGGGTTTTTAATTGTTGTTCTTCCGAAGGAAGCCTGCACCTACAGCCCGCTTATGCGCGCGCCGGCAGTTATTGGTATATCCCTGTTCTGTTCCAGCTTTTGATCAGCATCTTATCTATGCGATGCGACAACCATCGCCCGGTTCCGGGATCCTGTGCTGCCCGCATACAAACGTTGAAATAGCTAAAGCAAACCGGCAGCAATCCCTGGTCTTTTCTTCCGTATATTTATAACGGCAATTGAAGTATAAAATTGTCTTATTGTCAGACATATCAAAAGTAATACTTTTACGCTACTTCCCAAATTTATTTTTCGCTTTTATCTGTTTATTGTATTGGCTGCGCCATGGGTTGATGCATCATCGTATGTTCCAGCAATTGCTCCACCTGTTTATGCTCCATTTGCTCCACCAGGTAAGCCTGTTTTCCCTTTTCACTATTTTGCCAGGCATCGCTGCCATCTTTATAAATAAGAATGTTTCCCTTTTGCAGGGAATAGAAAGGTGCGTATCCCTTCATCCCTACCAGCACAGCCGTCAGGTCCCAGCTCATACGCCCGGCACTGTCTACTTTATCCTTGTTGATACAGATCCTGTACACATCTTTAACGGGGCTTGCCTTAATTGTGGTGTCGGCGATCAATTTTAATCCGACCTTGATCTTCCTGCCGATCTCAAAGCCTGAATATACCAGCGGAAGCTTCCAGTTACGCAGCACATAATAAGAGGCTGCTGTATCCCTGATGAGGTTAAACTCTTTTCCCTGCGGAAATTTTCCGGCCATGCTCACCATCCCTTTTACCTTCCGGGCTACCAGGCTGACACCATCCAAGCGGGAATACTGATCCGGACCGGATTGCAGCAGGTGTGCAATATTGGTCAGGAAGCCCACGGTGATCAGGGTAACACTATGATCGGGCTGCTCTGCCAGTATTTTCCGGTACAATGTTACTGCATCCACAGCCTGGCTGTTCCTGGTAATGTGATGCGGGTACCTGGCAATCAGCGAATCACTCCAGAATTGTTTATCCCGCATATCCAGCCCCACTGCAGGCACTCCAATGGGAAGATCCGGTCTTTTGAAATACGTATTGAAAATATTCAGCACACTTGCCACGCCCTCATATTTTGTGCTGGCCATTGTAGCCAGTATAGTTACATAGCCGCTATCTGCATAGGCATGCAGTAAAGCGATGGCGCCCGCATCATCATAATCAGGACCCATATCAGTGTCAAAAATCACGCGCAGCGGCGGCTGCTTTGCCTTCCTGAACTGGGCTTCTGCTGACAGCGCCGGCAACAGCAGGCAACACCCTAAAACAGCGATCATAAATTTCATCTTTAACCTGTTTTATTGTTATACTATATTTTTAATTTTCTACTTTCAGAACGGGTCACCGGAACGAACAGATGACTTAATGTGCATCCACAGATCTCCGCCCTGCTTCCTGTATGCTGTTATTACCAAGCGCATCCATTGTGCACCTGGCAATTGCGCCATAGCGGGGGCGCCCCCGGCCATACAGCACCATAACCGAATGATCCGGCAATACCGCAATATCTGAATAATTGGCCGGTCCTTTATAAAGCAGCACAGGAGCGGACCATGTTTTACCCTGATCTTTACTGAAGCTGATGCCCAGGTTCTCCCTTCCCGGCCCCAGAGGGCGGCTAAACAAAATATATTCCGCTCCATTCTTTGTAAGCTGGCTGAGCCCTGCATCAACGGATGTGAAGGGTTCTATTGTACTTTTCCCGGGATATGACCAACTCATTCCCTGGTCATTACTCAGCGATTCCACCCTTGTGCTTACCGGTTCATTTTTCCGCCGTACTGTATCGGACAAGAAGCTGCCCCTTGCACTAAAAAGTATTTTCCCGTTTGGAAGCTCCGCCATCCTGCCTTCACCGGCATTCACCTGCCCTGCGCCCGGTATATACCCGCCCGATTTCCAGTTGCGGCCATGATCATCACTATAAATTACCGATGACCCGTATCTTCTTCCGGCTGCAGGATACTGTATCGAATACCGGTGCCATACCTGCAGCAGCAGGCGGCCATTGCTTAAAGCAATGCCATGCCCGGGACCCGGAAAATGGAAGGGTCTTTTAAAAGGATCCCCATTAAATAAATTTGTAACCTCCTTTGGTGCTGACCAGGTTGCTCCCTCATCGCGGCTTGTTATGTAATATACTCTGGAAGAGTCGTTATGAAAATTATGCGCAAAGAACAGAAAGACCGTACCTGTTTTCCGGTCTACCACCGGGGTCGGATTTGCATAACATTCTCCTTTGCTACTGCGCACCAGCACCCGGGAAGCTTCCCAGTGCCTGCCTTTATCAGTGCTTCGTCTTACGATTATGTGGTGCGGACTGTCATCTCCCCGCGCCAAACGTCCTTCCGCAAAAGCAAGCACCGTACCCTTACCCGTTGCGGCCAGTCCAAATACAAAATGCTCGTAAACGGCATTAGCAGTATCCGTCAGTGGCCAGATCACCGTTTCTGTAAAAGACTGCGACCTGCCTATGGTACCATAAACAAATGATCCTATCAGTAAAATATAGCGCATCGTTATCAGCTTACTATTTATGACCGTTGCGTTGCCAGTGCATCTGCAGCGGTATGCACCTTCTGCCGGGTTGTTACCGCTTCTTCCAGATCGCTGAAAAAATGTACCTGCTCCAGATACTGCCTCAGCTCCCGGAACTCTTCTTTTGCGAGACCCCTTAAGGGCAGGCGGCAGCCACCCAGGTCAGTTCCCAGCATTTTAAGGATCGCCTTTTGAGCTGGTATGGGCGAATATTTTGCAAGGCCCCCTATCATCTGCACACAGCGGTATTGCCAGTCCTCCGCCTCATTGATCTTTCCCTCCCGAAATAGCTCTATGATCTTTATATACATGGGCGCGGCAAAGCTATAGGTGCTGCCTACTGCGCCCCGTGCGCCCACGCTCAGGGCCGGCAACAGCAGCTCGTCATATCCGAACAGCACATCAAATCGGTCTCCGGCATAATGCAGGCAGCGCTGAAACTCATGCAGCGTATTGGCTGTATATTTTACCCCTGCCAGTGTAGGAATCTTCTCTGCGCCCTGTTTCAAAAATTGGAGTACATCTATGTTCACCCCGGTAATGGCCGGCATGTGGTAATAATAAAACGGAACTCCCGGTGCGCCGCCGGCTATGGTTGCCATACAATCCACCAGCGAACTTACGGAAGATGGCTTAAAGTAAAATGCCGCCACTGCCGAAACCGCATCCGCACCTGCCTCCGCGGCGTGCGCGGCAAGCTTCCTGGCTTCCGTTACGGAGCTATGCCCCACATGTACAAAGACCTTTATCCGTTTCTTTGCTGCCCGGATGTATGCTTCGGCAATCAACTTGCGCTCCTCAATGGAAAGGCTGAGCCCCTCACCATTGGTACCACACACAAAAACACCTGTTACGCCTTCTGCTACCAGCTTCTCTACAATAGTACTGATCAGTTGCAGATCAAGATTGCCCTTATCATCGAAAGTACTGAAAGTAGCAGCTATAATGCCTGTTGTACGCATATAATTTGTATTTCATTTGCAAGCAGGAAACATGATCAGTCAGGTTTGCCGGCTTTATATCATATTGTCTGATATATCAAATGTATAATATAATATTCAGATAAAAAAATTCTTTTATAAAAAGCGTATAAATTATCCCGTATGAATCAAAGCTTATTTCTCAAGCCGCTCATAATGCGGATGCAGGTGCTCATACATACCTGCTTTAAAATCTTCCCGGCTGCCTTTTTTAAGGATCTGTACCAGGTCCATATGCTGTATGCTGCCGGGCTTGAATTTCTTCTTCAGGCTCATTGCATAAGCAAAAACGGGTAAAAGCAACAGCTGGAACCGCTTCAGGGTCCGGTTTCCCGTCATCTCATAGAGTTTACCATGAAAGGCTATTTCGTTGTTGATACCAAATGCTTTCTCGGGTTTTTCGTTGCGCGCAATTTCTTCCAGTTCTTCTATTGCTTTGTCGGTTTTCCGCACATAAAGCAGGTCTGCCAGTCCTGATTCTATGACCAGCCGGAGCTCAAAAAGGTCCTGCAGCGTTTCATCATCCAGTATCTGCGGGTGCAGTATCTTTCCGATCGTACCCACAAGGTCGGGATTTGAAATCACCATACCGGTCTTTTTCCGGCTTTCGATGATGCCCAGCATTTTAAACTTGCTCAGCGCCTCCCGGATTACACTCCTGCTGACCTGTAAAGTTGTGGCCAGTTCTTTTTCTGTTGGTAAAGAATCCCCTACCTTATACTCCTTTTGCTTAAAATATTGTTGAAGGCTTAGCTCAACCATTTCAGACATTGACAGGTTCTTGATAGGCTGTAGTCCGTCTAGCATGTTATTGATATTTGTATTATAATCAGACAAAAATAACTATTCCTTCTGTTTCCGGCATAAGTTCTACTAAAATCAATAATAACAACCAGGAGTTTTGCGCCGGTGGCTTTGCCAGGCCCCTGTCTGACTGGTCATCCGGGCGGACCAAAAAAGTGGAGCAACTGCATTCCTCCCCGGCCTGAGGCCACCCCCTCCGGGAGGGGGATAACCGATGCTACAACCTTTGGGGGCGGTGGTTGTCTGCTTCTTTGGATAGTTGACTGCTCCACTGCTCTGCTCCAAACAGCGCAAAGTGCAGCGCACTGGTATTATTTATAAATCCATCCAGCAGCTGGCAGAGCAGGAACTCCGGCCTTAGAGAGCCCACAAATGGGTGAATTTTTCCCCGGTTGAAAATCCTCCCCCAGCCCCTCCGGGAGGGAGATAACGGCGTTACACGCCTTTCGGAGTGGACTATCAATTTCTGCCGTTTCAGGTTATCTGCCGGTATGTTGCTGTTTATATTATTTTGAGCGGCTAATAAAAAATGCCTCCACCATGCAGCCTATTGCGCTTTCTCATAGGCATCCCGTCCGTTGGTCAGCCATTCGAGATTAAACTTTCTCAATACAATGCGCTGCGTCCAGAACTCCTTACTGGGAACGGTAGCCTCATGTAAACAATATATATTCCCCTCCCTGTCTGTTGCCAGGTCTGAATATCCTGCTTCCCCGGCATCCAGTACCTTTACAATATCCCAGGTTTTTCCTTCTGTGTAACTCAGCTTTGCTGTAAGGTTCTCCCTCCTTCTGAAATTATTCCTTACATTCAGCATTGCCAGGTTGTTGCGGCTGTCCGGGTTTACAAAAAGAATACGATTACGTACCTTTATGACACGGCAGGCAACAAGCTGAGTAAAACGGTAATGAAACGGGTGTAGGGCAGAAGCAAACACAGTACATAGGTGGGATGATCTTTGAAAATAATGTTTTACAGCATGTAGCTACTGAGGAAGGACGTGCAAAGATGGAAACCGGTGCCTGGAAGTTTGATTATTTCTTAAAAGATCAACCCAAAATCCTCGCATACTCAATATTTACAATACTTTCAAACTTAGGCTTGCAACATCAAAACGCTAATGAAAAAACCTTAAATCTTACAATTAAAGACACAGTAGTAAATTTTATAAGTAGGGAAAAATTTTTTCCACCATCAATCAAAGCTCCGTGAGAGGCTTTTGTTTTCTTGAGCAAGTTGTTGTAATTGTCTTTTAGTAGGGACGGTATCCGTCGTTAAATATACTATAAAAAAGACAAGCCCTTTTCTCTTATACCTCCGTATTACAAACCCACACCGCACCAGATTATATTCCTGTATCTGAACATCAAAGGCCGCCTGTATCAGGAGGCATTAACAAAACGTGATCTTTTATTTTATTTCAACAAGTTTAACGGCCCCTAACAGTCCGGCAGGAAGCAGCCGCCGGCCTTTCATACTTACCGGCGATTTGCTCGTCCAGGTGATCCGTTTTTTCTCCGGCAATTCCTGATCACCAATAAGCCGATTCGCCCAGGTATTGGTTACGGCTATCTGAAGCTGATTGATACCGGGTCGTAACGCCTTACTGATATTTACCCGGTAAGGCGGTGTCCAGGCTACTCCGCATGAGGTACCGTTTACAGTGATCTCGGCCAGGTTGGCCACACTATCCAGCTGCAGCCAGATATCCTTTTTATTTGTGAACTGCCCGATGTCAAACGACTGGGTATAAACAGCTGTACCCGAGTAATACCGGATGGTGCTTTCGGGATGTTTACTCCAGTCGTCGTAACCGGTAAAAAGAACGGTGTCTTTGGGTCCTCCGTATTCGGGGTCAAATGCTACTTTCCAAGAACCTGCCAGTTCTTTGATCGTTCTTGCCTCTGTTGCACTGTTTATTTTGCCTGTTCCGGGAGCCATGGTTTTTTCGCGGATCACCACAAAAACAGATCCGTTTGCTTCAAGTTGCAATGATAGTTCAGTACGACCATTGCTGGTGCTGACATTACGGGCCGCCCTGATCTCACCGGTCAGCGGATCCCACAGCTCGGGCTGGCTGCCGGCTTTCCGGAGCGAGACCTGGATGGTACGTTTCTTAGGCTGCTGATTGGAAATAAAATAAATATCAAACCCATTGCCGGCACGATGGTTCCAGGCAATGTCTGCAGCATGATCTCCTTTCAGGTCGGTTAAGATGATATCTCTCTGAAGATGCAGCTGATCGAAGTTATCTTTTACATAGGGTGCTTTTATTATATTAAAGTCAGGATTTGTTGTCAGCTGTGTCCAACCCTGTTTCACTAATTGGTCATTTTGCATGCCGGGCGCTTTTACCGGATTGCTGCCTATAACAATAGTCGCGCCGGCTTTCGCTAATCCGATGAGTTTTTTTATTACTTCGGGTGACATGATCTGGTTATCGGGCGACATCGGATGCGGTCCCGGGATCACCAAAATCGCGTAGCTGGCGCCACCCGGTAATTCTATCCTGCCATTATGTACGGTAGCCAGTCTTAATAGTGCATCTTTATTAAAAGAATCATAAGCATATCCTCTTAAAGGATCTGTCCATTTTGCCGGGTCAGCCATATTGGCTGCTGAAACATACCCTTCTGTTACTTCACGTAAGGGAATGCCTTCATTGACCAGCCTTTCCTGCTCTTTCTTTACCCGCTCTGCTCCAAAGATACCGGGCAAAGTGGTTACCAGCCTGTCGGGAAGCAGCGCGCGCCGGGGAGTTTCTTCACCCGTAAATACGGCAATATCAGCTACCGGCCTGCCCTGCTGCAACAGCGCCTGGCAGCGCTGTATATATTCTACCCAGGCTTTTCCCGGTTTCCACCAGGTTTGATCCCTTTGCAGGAAAACACCAATGCCGTCGAGCGTCATCCCTGGCTTACGGTTAAGCCAGGGATTGTGCGCATTGACATGGAATACATAGCGGTTCACCCCCAGGGAAAAATTAAGATCTGTCAATGTTTTTAGCAGGGCCGGGTGTTCATCCCACATCAGCCGGAGCTCGGTAAAAGCTTCTGCCTGTATGATATTTTTTCCATAAATATGCCCGCCGGAAACCGCATCCAGTATATCGTTCGGCTTGTCATGGGTAGGGCTGCGAAACCAAAATTCACCCATCGGAATATCGACTTTGCTGAAATGCAGCATACCGTCGCTCGTCATCGTTGGCGCAACACTTTCAGCGCTGAAGCTGCATCCGTTTTTGTGTGCCAGCTCTTCCAGTGTACCAAAGAAATTTTCAGCGACAAGGGCTGTTATGGTTTCCCTTACATCGCTCAATACCTTTTCTGAAATGGCGGCGCTTCCTACCGGTACTCCGGCCATAACCGGCAGGTAATCCAGCAGGTTATAACCATGTTGCTTTTTAAATGCGGCAGCAAAAACAGGTGACCAGTTCTGGCTGCCGCACTCCCAGCTATCTACATGAAAAAGGTTCAGCACCTGTTTTGCCGCTTCCGGTCCGCCGAGGCGCAGGGCCTTGCCAAACCAGCCGTCGAACTGCAGTTTGACCGCTTGGGGGTTGAACTTATCGCATTCAAGGCCACTGGCTATGCCGGCAGCTGCATTGGTATGGCCGGTAGAAGTGTGGCCCATTCTTAAAATGATCCAGTCTCCCGGGGGTGCCTCCCAAACCAAACGGCCATCGGGTTGCAATTTCCCGGTAAGATTAATGAGCTGATCAGCGGGAACACATAGTTCATCCGGTAGCTGTTCCTTTGTAGTGCGTTTGCCGACCCGCCAAACAGCGCCGCTTTTGCCTTCGTATTGATGGATCTTTGGTTCAGAAGAAAGGGTAATCCCGCGCAACCGCAGTTCGGGTTCCCATTTGGCATTATCAAGATCTTCTGCACCCGGCTCGGTCCCTTCCTTACTATAAAGAAAACGAAAATATTGCGCGGTAACAGGAGGCAGGCTGTGTGTTATTGCGGCGTCTTTATCCTGCCAGCCGTTGCGTGGTGGGTTCAGCCGGCCGACCGGTCTGAATTTCTTACCATCATCACTCACCTCCACAATCAGCCGTTGTGCCTGATAGCTGTTTTTAACTTCAGTGCGGATCGTGAGCGAACGGCAGGTAAACGGCCTGTCAAATGCCAGCTGTATCCAGCAGCTGTCTTTGCTAATAAAGTCTTTTTTATTACCGGGGATTGCCAGGAACTGGACGTTTTGTCCCGCCGTGCTGGAGCTTACACGGGGAATGATCGTTTCCGTTGATGAATCGCTTCCTTTTGGGGATGGATAGGCATAAACGGCAATATCCTTATAATAATCTTTATACGTTTCCGGCTGTTTCAACAAGCCGCAAAATGTTCGCCCTCCCTGTATGGCTGTTTTTGTCCATACTACTTTTTGCATGGATAATTCAGGTGTGATCCAGGGACCACCGGCCAGCGCCCATCCATCGCAGGGTGTCATGGCCAGCTCTATGCCCAGCCGGCGGGCTTCCGACAGGGCAAAACGCACTATCTGCCACCACTCAGGAGTCAGGGGAACCACTGGGGGATTAATATAGGGCGGATTTTCAGTTTTCCTGATGGTCATGAGGTAGGCGCCTCCTATACCCGCCTGCTTCATGGCTTCCAGATCGGCTGTTATTCCTTCGCGGGTAACACTCGACCGCATCCAGTACCAGTACACCCAGGGTTTCGCTTTTTTCGGAGGGTGAAGGAAAACCTGATATAGCTGATCGGCAGCCATAGCGTTATCCGGTTGCTGCGCCCGGACTTTCCATGCGGATGTTATTCCCACCCATTGAAATAGAAACAGCAAAAAAAGGGAGCGCCAGTAAAAGCTGGCAGGGAAAGAATATTTCATACCTAATCGTATTTCAGTAACCGGGCCTGCTAAAAAAACAGACGTTTCTTTTCATGAGATCCAACTTTATTTAAATAATTTTCTGCCCGGGTGTGAGTTTTAAAAGAAGTACGCCATGTCTGTTGATACGCTGTTTGAGAAGACTACCGGATGTTTTGATATCTTTTTGTCTCCAAACATCCCGGACAGACCAGTTTCCCTGCAATCCAATTTCTTTAAAATACAGATCATAAAGTACCGGGTCATCCCCTGTATTAAAAATACCTATCGCAAAAGAACCATCACTCAGCTTTTTCTTCCAAACCTGGACAGGTTCTTTGGCAAGCATCCTTGAACCCTGATAACCAAGTGTATCCTGATTAATGGCAATAACTTCTGCATTGCTCAATAATTTAACCGTAAATGAGTCCAGCCTCGTAAGGTCAGCGCCAATAAAAAGCGGTGCCGATAACAGCGCCCACAAAGACATTTGTGTGTATTGTTCATTAGGTGAAAGATAAGTGGGCCGCGGACTTTTACTCCAGCCAACATAGCCTACGACCAACTGATCGGGGTCATTCCATCGTCCGGGGCCTGCGTACGCCTCTTTTCCGTGCATGGAAAATCCAATTTCACTGATGCTGGCCCAGGTATCCCGGATATCGCTTGTTGTTCTCCAAAGGTTGCCGCCTACCTGTGCACCCCATTTCCAAACATCCCCCCATCCATACTCACAAATACTATAAACAATATCCCGTTGTACCTGTTTAAGCGCATTGTTCATTAGCTGATAGGGTGTCTTCAAATTCGCAACTGATCTATCTGCAGCAAGCAGGGAATAGCCACACCAGTCATATTTTAAGTAATCAAATCCCCATTTGGCAAATTGAATGGCATCCTGTAGCTCGTGCCCATAGCTGCCAATGTAATTTTGACAGGTCACATGTCCCGGAGAAGTATAAATACCTGCTTTTAGCCCTATTGAATGGATATAATCTGTGAGGCGCTTCATATCCGGGAAATCCTTATTCGATAATATATTCCCCGCGGAATCCCTGACTTTTCCAATGAGCTCGCTTTCATTAAATCGCATCCTGCTCAGCCTTTTTCTAAGATCTTCCTTTGCTTCAAATTTAGTCGTCAGGCTGTCTTTTATTGAAAATACCGGATCATTAAGCGACGGGCGGTTCATCCAGCAATCATCAATATTAATGTAGCTCCATCCGTAATTAATGAGTCCTGTTTTAACAATGAAATCAGCTGCTTGTCTGATATCTTTTTCCGTCACATCACTTCCAAAACAACTCCAGCTGCTCCAGCCCATAGGAGGTGTCAGGCTTATAGTGTCGCCTACTCTTAAGATTACCGTGACCGAATCTTTACCCAGCGCGTTCTCAGCGATTATCGTAAACTTATAATCGCCCTTTTGAGCAACCACTCCCACCAGGCTTCCGGATGCCTCATCGTAATGACATCCTTTGGGTACCTGTAAAAGCTTAATGCCAACAGGTTTTCTCCCTGTTACAGGAACTTTAAAAAGAACCGGGTGATTAGGGCGTACACCTAATAATAAGGGAATATTGATCCGAGGCGTGTCAGAGACAGGCGGTGTCAGTATAACATATTCTTTATTTCTGGATGTTATATATTGGCGTCTTATCTTTTGAATGTCTTCGGGGTTATTAAAAGTATGCTGCCTGTAATCCGCAGGAACCCCACGTTCTTTGCAAGATGTCTGAAATGCTGCCAAATAATTGCGTCCCAATTGTTGATAGGAAAATCCTTTATCTTCAAAATTCCAAATATTGTCTCTTTCCTCCCAGCTCATTTCCAGCATATCTTTCTCTGAATTAAAATTCTTCCTCAAAAAATTCCATAAGGCCACGCGATAAGGATCCGGATGGTTCTTTTTTTCCAAAGCAGGTCGCTCGCCGGGTTTTTCCGATTTTTTAATGGCCAGTATGGTTTCAAACCAGGTATTCTTTTCAGAGAATTTGAAATCGTTTTGCTGGGCATTCAAAACGAAGGCATAGACACATCCGATTACTAACAGGATGAGCATCTGTAATAATTGCCTATTTTTTATAAAACACCTCCTCAAATTATAAATCATTGCTTATGCTTTTACCAGATCATTAATTTACCATCCTTCATTTTGCTTTAAATGCTCTTTAGATAACAATATCTCCGTATGAGGGAAGGGCTGGCTATGTGAAAATACTGCCCCCGGCAACGACCATAACGCCGTTGCTGACACCTGCAATAACACCGCTGAGCCCTTTAGCCACCGGCAAGCGGCCGCTTTGTAACCAGTCCACCCAGTCAGCTTCCTGCCCTGCATGTGAACGGATGAAGGATGCTAATATGATAAATATTAATATAACCCGTATGCGTATGTTCATGGATTGTTTTTCTTATTTGTTTTAATATCGTTAATCAACCAGTGCCGGTCAAATCGCACTGCTGCTGCATAGCCGGGTTTTCCCCTGCCATAGAGCACTAAAAAAGATTGATCTTTCAGTACAATAATATCCGAATAGTTCGCCGAGCCCTTAAACAACAATTTTGGTGATGACCAGCTTCTTGCACTGTCAGCACTGTAACTGACCGCAAGATCATTTCTGCCTGGTCCCAGCGGTCGTGTGCAGAGAAGATAGATATGCTGCCTGTGCCTGAAAGAATTGAGTCCTGCATCTACAGCCGGGAACCGATCGATTGAACTGTGCACAGGCCATGACCAGGTAATGCCTCCATCGATGCTTACGGATTGAGCCCGATGTACAAAGGCTGCGGTATCGCTCAGCCGGGCATCGAGTAATATCCCGGAGCCACCTAGTGATACCAGTCTTGATTCATTGGCAGTAAAAGCATCCACACCCGGCATGTAGCCCCCGCTCTTCCAGATTGCGCCATGATCATCACTATATATTACGGAAATACCATACTTTCTGCCGCTCCTGGAATTTTTAACGGAATAGCGGTGCCATACCTGTACCAGCATACGCCCGTTATCGAGCGTAATGCCATGTCCCGGTCCCGGCAGATGGAAAGGTCTTTTAAGCGGATCATCCTCAAACAAGCCGGTTACCTCAAAAGGATCCGACCAACTGACGCCATGATCCCGGCTGGTAATGTAGTATACCCGGCTGGAATCGTTGCGCAGATTACGGGCATAGAAAAGAAAAAGCTCCCCTGTTTTTTTATCTTTTACAGGAGTGGGATTTGCAAATGACTCGCCATTGCTGCTGCGTACTATAATTTGTGAGGGCAGCCAGTTCCTGCCCTTATTCCTGCTTCTTTTTAAAATAATGTGGTGCGGGCGGGCATCGCCTGACTGGATCCGCCCTTCTGCAAAGGCCAGCACATCCCCGTTCCCGGCCTGGATAAGCCCGTATACAAAATGTTCTTTTACCTGATCGGCTGAATCGATACCCCTGGGCCATAACACCGATTGCACAAAGGTTTGAGCAATGACAGGTATATGTAAACAACAGCAAAAAACAGCAATCAATGATTTCATTTCACAATAACGTTATTTTATTTATAATTCAGTTTCTGTTATACTTCATTTTCGATACTTTTATATCCGGGTACCCGGCAGATAATCTCTTATTGTTGATTTCTATCCGGGTACAGCCACTTTAAATGGCTGAAGCAAACCGGCGGCAATCTTTTGGTCTTTTCTGCTGATTATAATGTAGAAACATAAATTATTTTATACCTATAAAAAAAATCGTTCTTTGCCAGATTCGCAAGCTTTTTATTTATCATATTGTCTGACATTACAAATGTATAATATGTACCACAATTAAAAAAATTATTTTTCGAGCCGCTCATAATGCGAATGCAGGTGCTCGAACATGCCCTCTCTAAAATCTTTCCGCGTCCCTTTTTTAAGAATTTGCACCAGATCCATATGCTGTACGCTGCCGGGTTTAAACTTCTTCATCAGGCTCATAACATAAGCAAACACTGGCAGCAACAGCAGTTGGAAACGCTTCAGGGTTTGGTTGCCTGTCATTTCAGCGGGACTCTATTTGAGCTTCGGAGACCTGTCTACCAAAGACTTCGAACAGCGTACTGCTCTCAATTTTAACAGTTTTAAAGATTATGACCCGGGCTTTCCGCTACTGCTACTGGCATCTTACGCTTATAATCCTGACTCCGGATTTAAGATGCATGTTAGCAGCGATCCTAAAGTTTATTTGCAACCAGGATCGGGTTTTGGATTTCGGTTTCCCTTTCCTGACGAAGATAAATTACCGTTCGGTGAAATTAATGGCCGCTACTTAAGGGGGGATACCTGTTAAATTAGAACTTCCGTCATTCGAGCTGCCCAACGATTGGATTCCAAAGAATGGGGAATATGAGATTGAATTATACCAACAGGAACTCATTCAATGCCCAACAGACAATAAACTTTGTTTAGCTCCGGTATTAAGGGATCCCGAAATCATTGGCAGTCCCACTCTTGATAAAGATAACGAAGTTATGTTTCTTCTTTCAAGTATCATATAAAACCACATTATTAAAAATGATAATAAGGAAGGCCCGAATATTTCCGATAAGCTTAAAGAACTTGGATTATCGGAACAGACCATTCAAAAATTACTCACTCCTGATTGGGCAAAAAGAATTGGGTATAAATCTTACGAGCTGACGAATAATAACGCCGAAATTCGGCGACTTCGCAGCCGGGTAATCATGTTGGAAGCTAAAGCCGATTTAGCGAAAAATAGAGGAGAAGAAACAGAGGAAATAAACGGTGCAAAATTGATCCGAAATTACCGCGAAGACAAAGTACAGATAAAATTTGAGGGAAAGCCTGCGCCTGAAATCCTTTCCCAGTTGAATAACCGCAAATTTCATTGGAAGCGAGTTGAGAAAATTTTGCAACGAAAACTAACCAATAATGCTATCGCAGACGCAGAGAATATCGTAAAAAGAATTAAGCATTAGGATACTTTTTCTTCACCTCTAACAAAATACAATGACGATAGAAATTTATAATTATTCAATGACATCATGAGAGTCCGGAATTTCGCAGAACTTCAGAAAGTCATCTACTACATCCTTAGATAATTTTCTTGTCCGGGCTACCAAACCGGAATTTTCAGGAAAAAATTGAAAGTTCCTGTTTTGAACTATCCTTTTCATGCCGGGCTTATTTCCAGCCGCCACCCAGATCCTTATACATATTGACCACGGCGCTAAATTGCTGCTTCCGGGCCTCCGTCAGCTCCAGTTTCGCTTCCAGCGCATCGCGCTGCGTCATTAACACTTCGAGGTAATCGGCCCTGGCGGCTTTATACAGATCATTGGAAACAGCTACAGACTGCGTTAAAGCATCCACCTGCTGCTGTTTCAGCTCATAACTTTTTTGCAGGTTGCTGATGTTCGAAAGCTGGTTTGCCACTTCCAGGTAAGCGCTTAAAATACTTTTTTCATAATTATAGATCGCCTGCAACTGCCGGGCATTAGCGCTGTTATATGCTGCTTTTATTGCATTGCGGTTGATGAGCGGCCCGGCCAGGTCGCCTGCAAGCGAGTACAGTAAGGACTCCGGAAGTTTGACCAGGTACGAAGGTTTAAACGCATCGAACCCAATCGCTGCAGCAATATCGAAAGAAGGATAAAATTCCTTACGCGCTACTTTCACATCCAGTTTGGATGCCGCCAGTTCCAGCTCCGCCTGCTTAATATCAGGTCTGTTAGCCAGCAATTGCGAAGGGATGCCTGTATGTACCGCAGCAAGCTTTTCTGTGAAAAAACTTTCGGAGCTTCTCGATATTTCTTTAGGATAACGCCCCAGCAAAAGGTTAATACGATTCTGGGTTTCTTTAATGTCCTGCTGAATACCATATTCCAGGCTTTGGGAATTTTGCAGCTCGGCCTGGAATTTTTGTACAGCCAGCTCATTGGCACGTGCCGCCTGCTTCTGCACTTTTACGATTTCCAATGCATTCTTTTGCAGCGCCACATTCTGCTTTACAATTGCCAGCTTATTATCCAGCGCCAGCAGCTCGTAGTAAGCGTTTGCCACTTCGGCGATCAAATTGGTAAGCACAAAATTCTTTCCCTCAACAGTTGCCAGGTAGCGTGTAATCGCCGCCTGTTGCGCATTATGCAGCTTGTTCCAGATATCAACCTCCCAGTGGGCATAGGCCGCTATATTAAAATCACCCAGCGGGTCCGGCATTTCTTTCCCCGGTGTTATTTCGGTTGAAGCATCGCCGGCGCCCTGGCTGGTATACCGTCCCACTTTATCAACTCCTGCGCCTCCTTTCAGTTCCACACCAGGCAATAAGGCTCCTTTTTTCGCCCTTGCCTCGTTGCGGGCTATTTCAATCTCCTGCAAGGTGATATTCAGTTCCTGGTTATTTTTCAGCGCGGTATCAATGAGATCGGCGAGGTGTTTATCTGTAAAAAAATCCCGCCAATGTACCAGTGCGGTATTAACAGTATCGGGTACGCCTGTTGAATTTGCGTTTGCATCAAATCCTGCAGGCGTTGCATTATTCGCCTCCCGCTGTGTAACGGCCGGCACTTTACAACCTGCAACGGCTATCGTTGCCGCCAGTATGCAGAGGTATGGATATATTTTATTCCTAAACATTGTTTTCAATTTGTTCCGTTAATGGATTTTCATCTTCAATTCTGATCAGCTTGCGTTTTTCGGCGATCCTGCCAAATATGTAATACAAACCCGGTATCAGCACTACGCCAAACAGGGTGCCCAAAAGCATCCCTCCTGCTGCTGCCGTGCCAATGGTTCTGTTGCCGGTTTTACCTGGACCTGTGGCAAACACCAGGGGAATCAGTCCTGCGATAAAGGCAAAGGAGGTCATTAATATCGGGCGCAAACGCATTGAAGCGCCTTCGATAGCAGCTTTGAACACGGAATGGCCTGCCCTGTGCCTTTGAGCGGCAAATTCTACGATCAGCACCGCGTTTTTGCCCAGAAGCCCTATCAGCATTACCATCGCCACCTGTGCATAAATATTATTTTCGAGACCGAGCAGTTTTAAAAATAAAAAACACCCGAAAACGCCTGCCGGCAATGAAAGTATTACTGCCAGGGGCAGCACAAAACTTTCGTATTGTGCCGAAAGAATAAGGTACACGAAGGCCAGGCATACCAGGAATATATAAACCGCTTCATTGCCACGGGAAACCTCGTCTTTAGAAATTCCTGCCCAATCTATACCAAACCCGCGTGGCAGTGTTTCTTTGGCTACTTCATTGACAGCATTGATCGCTTCTCCGCTGCTGTAACCGGGCGCCGCCGATCCGCTGATCTCTGAAGCATTATACATATTATGCCGCGTAATTTCCGAAAGCCCGTATACTTTTTCCATACGCATAAAGGCTGAAAAAGGCACCATCTCTCCCCGATCGTTTTTTACATAAAGCTTTAATATATCTTCGGGTAGTGCCCTGTATTGCGGTAATGCCTGCACGATCACTTTATACTGCCTGTCGAATTTAATAAAATTGGTTTCGTAGTTACTGCCGATCAGGGTTGAAAGCGTGTTCATTGCATTGTCGATCGTAACGCCTTTTTGCTGGGCCATATCGTTGTCTATCTGCAACATATATTGCGGAAAGCTGGCGCTGTAAAAAGTGAAGACCGAGGAGAGTTCTTTGCGCTTGTTTAAAGCAGCAACAAAGTCCCGGCTTACCGTCTCCATTTTTTTGTAATCGCCGCTGCCGGCCTTATCCAAAAGGCGCAGTTCAAATCCACCGGCGGCTCCATAGCCCGGTACTGCCGGCGGCTGAAAGAACTCGATCGTAGCACCAGAGATATCTTTTGATCTTTCTTCCAGCTCGTCTATGATCTCTGTCGCCGATTTTTTGCGGTCGCTCCAGTTCTTCAGATTGATCAGGCAGGTACCGGAATTGGCGCCCGTACCTTCTGTTAATACTTCATATCCCGCCAGTGACGACACGGATTGCACGCCTTCAATATGCCCGGCTATTCCCTGTAGCTTTTCCGCAACCTGGTTGGTCCTTTCAAGCGTGGCGCCCGGAGGTGTTTGTATGATCGCGTAAATCATGCCCTGGTCTTCGTTAGGTATGAACCCTGAAGGAACGCTTTTACTCAGCAACCAGGTTCCCACGCAAAATGCCAGCAACACAATAAATGTTACTATACGGCGGGCCACCACTTTATTGAGAAGGGTTACATATCTGCCAGACAGCCTGGAAAACCACCCGTTAAAGCCATCAATCAGTTTATCAATAACGGTTTTCTTTTTAGGCTTGCCATGATTGTTTTTCAGCATGATCGCACAAAGCGCTGGTGTAAGGGTAAGCGCTACCACGCCCGAAAGAATAATGCTGGTGGCCATTGTGATCGAAAACTGCCGGTAAAAAATGCCTACTGGTCCCGACATGAAGGCCACCGGTATAAACACCGCTGCCATTACAAATGTGATGGCTATAATGGCGCCTGTTATTTCGTGCATGGCCTCCTGCGTGGCCTTGAGCGGCGAAAGATGCTTGGTTTCCATTTTAAAATGCACGGCCTCTATCACCACAATGGCATTATCCACCACAATACCAATCGCCAGCACCAATGCAAATAAAGTAATCAGGTTTAAGGTAATACCAAAAGCCTGCATGAACATAAAGGTACCTATCAGCGATACAGGCACTGCAATTGCAGGGATGAGTGTAGAGCGCCAGTCGCCTAAAAATATAAATACCACAATGCCCACCAGTATGAAAGCTTCCACAAGCGTATGCATTACTTTTTCCATGGATGCATCTAAAAACACGGACACATCGTAGCTGATCTCGTAATCCATGCCCTTGGGAAAAACCTCTTTCAACTCCTTCATCTTTTCCTTTACATCTTTAATTACCTGGCTGGCGTTGCTTCCATAAGATTGTTTTAATACGATGGCAGCCGATGGTTTGCCATTGAGATAGGAATACAGATCGTACATGGAGCTTCCAAATTCGATATCTGCCACATCTTTTAAACGCAGCAGTTCTCCGTCGGGACTTGCTTTTACCACTATATTTTCATATCCCTCTTTGGTAGTGTACCGCCCGGGATATTTTAAAACATATTCAAAAGATTGCGACCGCTTGCCCGAGCTTTCGCCTGTTTTCCCGGGAGAGGCTTCCAGGCTTTGCTCATTCAATGCCTCCATTACTTCATCGGCCGATATTTTGTAAGCCTGCATCCTGTCGGGTTTCAGCCATATACGCATTGCATATTCGCGGTTACCTAATATATCTGCGAATCCTACGCCATCAACCCGTTTCAGTTCTGAAAGAACATTAATATCCGCAAAATTGTACAGGAAGTTCTCGCCCATCGAAGTGTCCCTGGTATAAAGGTTGATATACATCAGCATATTAGATTCTTCGCGGCTGATCTTTACGCCCTCCCTTACTACCAGCGGCGGCAGTTTATTGGTAACCGCCGCCACACGGTTTTGCACGTTAAGCGACGCCTGGTTGGGGTCGGTTCCCAGGTTGAATATAACCTGTATAGACGCTTCACCATCGTTACCGGCATCCGACTCCATATACTTCATGCCGGGCACTCCGTTCAGCGCTCTTTCCAGGGGAATGATTACCGATTTTATAAGTAGCTCATTGTTGGCGCCGGGATACTCTGCCGTAATATTAATCTTCGGCGGCGATACGGATGGAAACTGTGTTACAGGCAGTCCGGTTAAAGCAAGAACACCTAAAAACACAATGATCAGCGATATCACAATTGAAAGGACTGGCCTTTTAATAAATTGACTAAACATAATTAATACGCTTTAAATTCTTACTCGGCTTTGGTCCTTAAATTGTAAATTACCTGGTGCGGGTCGAGGTAGGTATATTTTATTACCTGGTCTTCTTTTACCGTCTGCACCCCTTCAAGCAAAATTTTGTCGCCGGCGGCGAGGCCGTTGCCAATAACATACACATCGGGCATTTCGGCAATAACGGTGATCAGCCTCGACTTTACAGCGTTGTTCTTAGCCACTACAAAAACATATTGCCGGTCCTGCAATTCATAAGTTGATTTTTGCGGAATGATCAATGCGTTCTTCAAAGGCACCGTCATTTTTACCTTTCCGGTTTCCCCGTTCTTTAATAACCCGTTCGGATTGGGAAACCGGGCGCGAAAGGCGATATTGCCCGTTTCGCTGTCAAACTCGCTTTCTATTGTTTCCACTTCGCCGGGAGCGCCCAGCATCTCACCGTTTGCCAGCATCAGGTCCACTTTTTGTTTTCCTTTCTTCTGTGCAGCGGTCTGGTAGTTCAGGTATTCCGGCTCCGATAAATTGAAGTAGGCAAATACCTGGCTGTTGTCGGAAAGATTTGTAAGCAATGCGCCCTCATCCACAAGGCTGCCTAATTTTAAAGGAATACGGTCGATGGTACCGCTAAACGGTGCCCTGATTTCTGTAAAGGATAAATGTAGGCGCGCGGCTGCCGTTTCCGCCTTTGCTCCGTCTAATTTTGCCTGCGCTGAAGCCAGCTCGTTTTGAGAAACGATATTTTTATCTGCCAGCAGTTTTGTGTTCTGCAATTCTATTGCTGCACTCTTGGCCTCGGCCTGCGCCTTTAACAGATCGGCTTCATATATTTTAGGCATGATGCGAAACAGTAGCTGGCCTGCTTTTACGTATTGCCCTTCATCTACATAAATATTTTGCAAAAAGCCTTTTTCCTGGGCCCTTATTTCGATGTTTCTTACAGATCGTATCTGGGAAACATATTCTTTGGTCAGTGAGGTATCTAACTGCAAAGGGCTGGTGACAATATACTTGACAGTTTCCTCTTTTTCTTCGGTTTTAGGTTTGCAGCCGGTATGGTATAGCACAACACATAAGCATGTGCATATTACTATTCGCTTCATAAAATAAATAGATAGGTGACAGAATGATTAAATATCAGTCCCGATAGATGTTAAAAAACACCCGCAGCCAGATGGTAATAGTTTCCTGAAAAGGATATTACAATGCCCTTAACCTGTCGGGATATATGCAGGTAAGGTTAATTTTTTACTGATCCTGTAAAATTAAATCCGTAAAACACAGAGTTGGATATGGTCGTAAGTTACCGGTCCGGCAACGGGCAGACCGGCCTTAACAGTACTTTGCTGCAAGCCCGAATAAAACTGAAACGGGAACAACGAAGGTGCTGAAACATCCAGTCGTCCTCTTTTGGCAGTGGGGCTGTGCACCGTTTCATCTTCGGTATCATCATTGATCAGATCATCATCTGACATTTTCGAGACCGTATTTGTCAGTGTGCTATAAGCTGCCGCAACTGCTGCCGATCCGGCGCTGTTTGTGCATTTAATTGCCTGGACCAGACAAACAGCACCGGCTTGCTTTTCCGTTGCTGCATGGGACTGCCCGCCGACTTTAAAAAGCAGCGAAAACAGGAACATCAAAAACACAACACGCTTCATTTGCAATGCCAAAATTACAGAAAGAAAAAAATGCCAGGAGCGTTTACCGAAAAAAAATGGTTAAATTTTTGTTAGGTCATTTCTATTTCTTCCCCATTGCATATTGAATACCGCCCAGCAGGTGTTGTAAAAAAAGAGGATCGGAGTAGGACTCATCTCCATGCCCCAAAGCGGTATAAAACACCCTGCCTCCCTCAAAACCGTGATACCAGACCATCGGGTGATCATCGCCGTTCTTACCGCCCTCGTAACTTTTTTCGTCAATCGTGATCAGCACCTGTATATCGGGATTGATATCCCTGAAATTGTACCACTCATCTTTTCTTTCCCATATTTCGGGCAAATACCTGGTAGCAATATGCGTGCTGTCCTTTATCACCAGTTTGGCTACCTGCTGTTTGGGATGGCTGGTAAACCAGGCCCCGACCATTTTATTGTACCAGGGCCAATCATATTCCGTATCGCTGGCTGCATGCACACCCACAAACCCTCCGCCGGAATGCATATAATTTTTAAGCGCTTCCTTTTCTTTTTCGCCCAAAATAGTTCCTGTTGTATTCAGAAAAATAACAGCTGCATACTTTTTCAGGTTGGCGTTTGTAAAAGAGGTTGAATCTGTAGTGGTATCCACTTCAAAGCCATTTTCTTTTCCTAATTTTTGTATAGCGGCTATCCCTGCAGGAATGGATGCATGATGAAAACCGTTTGTTTTAGCCATCACCAGCACTTTAGTTTTTTTTACCGGCATAAAACCACATACGCAGCAGGCTATAAGCAGTAACTGGAGAAAAGGCAGTTTTTTAATCATATAAATTTTATTAATGAAATTGTTTAAACTTGAAAATCTGAACAAATAGATCTTGAAAGGGACCACAACGACACTGGTGTCACAGCGAAAGCACAACGTTGTGAGACATTTGTGTCGTTAAGTCGTTGTGTTTTTGATAAAAAAAGAACATTTTGATTAAAGTCTAAACAAGTTCAATGGCAATAATTGACCAAAGTACAGTAAAATATTTTTAATAATGCACATTTTTTTAACCTGTAATAACGCCAAAACCTGCGCTCGCTATTAGTTTAGCTATATTTGCATCATCAAAATAATATCTATCTTTTTAAATATATCAACATGAAGAAAATTATTTTTACGCTACCTGCCGAAGCCCTTGGAGATGCAACCGAAGCTCTTTTACTTGGAGACTTTAACGAATGGAATTTAGATAAAGCAATTTGCCTGGAGGCACAAGCCGACGGAACACTTGCTGCAACTGTTGAACTGGAACCCGGCAAAAGTTATGAATATCGCTTTTTATTAAATAACGGCCAATGGATCAACGACTGGGCTGCACAGCAATATGTTTATAACCATATATTCGGAGTAGAAAATTCGCTGATCTTTGTTCCCGAAAATATTGTTATAGTAGAAGAAGAGATCGTGGTAACCGGTAAGGCTCCGGCTAAAAAGGCCAAAGCAAAAAAAGCTGCTACCCCAAAAGCTAAAAAAGAAAAAGCTGCCGTTGCGGTAAAAGACGATCTTACCAAAATTGAAGGCATCGGTCCTAAAATTGCCAAACTTTTAGCGGCTGCGGAAATCACTTCGTTTAAAGACCTGGGCAAAGCTACCGGTAAGAAATTAAAATCGGTTCTGGAAGCGGCAGGTCCTAAATTCCAGCTGCACGATCCGGCTTCCTGGCCTAAACAAGCCAAGCTGGCGGCCGCCGGAAAATGGGATGAGCTGAAAGCATTACAGGATAAATTGGTTGGAGGCAAATAGTAGTAGCTTCTTAACTCAATATCCCAACTTTCTTTTGGCGCTATAAAAGTAAACCAGCTCCAGGCTTATTAATAATAAAATACCCACCAGCTGGTGCGCGATAGCCAGCCATAATTTGTCGGGTGTAAGGTAATTGATTATAGTGAGTACCCCTAAAGTTACCTGTAGTAATGTGATCGCCAGAGGCCAGTAACGCATTTTATACAGAGCCGAGCCTGTGGGTTGTTTACTTAACCTGATGGTGTAGGCCACCACTAAAATAAAAAGGATATACGCCAGTGTGCGATGCACAAATTGTATGGCCAACCGGTTATGCAGTACCCCTCCGTCATTCATCATATCAGCAGGCATAAAACGGCCGTTGATACCGGGCCAGGTGATGGCCGATTCGCCGGCATGTGTGCCCGCCATAAATGCCCCGTAAATAAGCTGAAGCGTTAGCAGGATTAATAACACTATCGTATAGTTACGCACCGATGGTACCTGCAATTTTGCATAATCGGGTACACTTATTTTCAACGCGAACCAGATGACATACACCAGCAGGATAAGCGCAGCTATAAAATGTACGGCTAAGCGGATATGACTTACATATACCAGGTCGGTTCCCACGCCGCTGCTCACCATGATCCAGCCTACTGCACCCTGCAAACCTCCCAGTAAGAACAGGATGATCATGGGCCAGAGCATGCTCCTGTCTATCCGCTTCCTGTAAATAAACCAGACAAAGGGAACAATAAACACAATGCCCATAAAGCGGGCCCAGTTACGGTGCAGCCACTCCCAGAAGTAAATGAACTTAAAATCCTTTAAAGTAAAATAATTATGGATGTACTTGTACTGCGCAATCTGTTTGTATTTTTCAAAAGCAATATTCCAGTCATGCTCATTCAAAGGAGGCAACGCGCCCAAAATAGGTTTCCACTCTGTAATAGACAATCCTGAACCGGTTATGCGCGTAATGCCGCCCAGCAAAACCTGTATAATAATCATCCCTGCTCCGATAAAGAGCCAGATGGCAACAGGCCTGTTCTTTTTTAAATCCATAATTGCCGGCAAAATTAAATCTCATTGGTCATAAAAAATAATTATGCTTCGGGTTAAAAGATATGATAGCAGGTTAGGATATGATTTCGGCTAACGCCAGAACCCGTATCTTTGCCAACCAAAAATTTACAGGAATAAATGAAAGCGTATACTTTTTTAATAAGATACAGATTAACTATAGCCATCATTTTATTAATTTTAGGCGGCATTACCCATTACTTTGCCGGATTTTGGCCGGCTTTTCCTTTATATCTTATCGGTGCGATCCTGCTTTTCGGTCATTTTTTTATCGGCCCGATGCGGCTGATACAGGAGCACATGGAAAGCGGTGACCTGGAAGGTGCTGAAAAGGTTTTAAATTCCATTAAATATCCCAATCTTTTATATAAACCCATCCGCTCGGTGTACTACACCCTTAAAGGCAATATTGCCATGAGCAAACAGGATTTTGACAATGCCGAAACCATGATGAAAAAAGGGCTGGACCTGGGCATGCCTATGAAGGAGGCCGAAGGCGCCAGCATGTTGCAGATGGGGATGCTGGCCATGCAAAAAGGCAACCTGAAACAGGGAGAAAACTATATCCGCCAGGCTATCCGCAAAGGGTTGCCCGACAAAGAAAATGAAGCCGCCGCTTACCTGCAGATGTGCAGTATTATGATGAATAAAAGGGAGTTTCGCGCCGCTAAGGATTTTTACCGTAAGGCAAAGGCCTGCAAGCCCACTACCTCGCAAATCGTCGATCAGCTGAAAGAGATCGGTAAATATATTTCGAGGATGCCGGGATAAGATGCTGTTGCAGCAGGACCGTTCGGGGCATTAAAAACAATATTCCCTATTTTAACTATTTTGGAGGCAACAGCTTTATTTCGAACGGAATAGCGAAATTGCGTTTTACCACTAATTTTCGGGGTACTTGCACTACTTTTTCCGGCTGCCGGTGTTCAAAAAAGTTGCCCGGATCCCATTTACCGTTTTTATTTGCATCCTGCAATATTTCTATTTCATATTCTCCGGGCAGGTAATACTGCAGCTTAAATACATTGCTGGTAAGCGGAAAAGCATCTTTTAAATTACCGCCCTGTGATATTAAAAGTACAGGGTTAACGCTCATATCCAGGTTTAAAAAAGTAATTTCAACCTGGCCGTAATCTTCCTTTGCCCTGGTTTTAAACCGGATAGTATCTTTTTTTAGCAACTGCCTGTCAAGACTGTCAGAAGCAAAATCTTTTTCCAGCACCAGGTTATATAAAGTATCTGCTATCCAGGGCATGTTCAGCGTCATCAGCATCCTGGTACTGTCCAGCGAAAAGTGTTGTCCTGTTATGGGGGTAAAAGCGCTGTCTACTGTAAGGTTTATTTTAGCGGTATCAAAAGTTTTCAGCGGGCTTTCAAACTTCATGGTAAACGCCTGTAACAGGTCCTGCTGGTCGCCTTCGAGATTGGTTTGAAATTTAAGCCGCTTTTCTTTTTTATCCGGTTCGGGCATTTCCCTATCGCTCTCCTCTTTTTTCTTCTCGGCTTCATAAGCCCATAGCCTTACAGGCGCGGGAGGTGTAGCGCTTAAAGTTACAGCCGAATCCGCAAACGCGAAAGCCTGCTCTCCATTGTATATATAGGCGCCGCCTTCATCCTTCAAGGCGTAAATACGGTAGGTTCCGGGGCTTAGATAGCGGAAAAAGAAGGTACCCGTACTATCCACCCTGCTAATATAACGGGGCCGTTCTTTAACCACGGCGCTGTCATCAAGATTGCTATAAAGCATTACCGTTAAAGTGGTATCCGGTTTTCCGGTGCGTGCCATTTTCACTACGCCGCTAAGCTCCAGCGAATCGAAATAAGTTCCTGTGGAAACAACATATAAAAGGTCTTTGGCGCGGTTTCCCTCGTTCAGATCTTTAATAGCGCGTGCAAAATTGTAAACATAAGTGGTGTTGGGCCGTAACGTGTCTTTAATTTTTACAGTTACATTCCTTAATTTCCTGCTCACCTCAGGCATTATTTTGGGTAATGGAGAAATAATCAGGTTTTTGTAAATATCATCCAGTTCCACATACTCATCAAATTCAATATTAACCTGCCTGGTATTAAAATTTAGTGTTTTGTTAGGAGGGTCTACATTTACAATAACAGGAGGCAGGGTATCTTTTGGCCCGCCGGAAGGAGGTACAATGCTTGCACAGCCTGTTTCAAAAAACACCAGGGCTGCTGCACCAACCAGTATTACTAAAATTGCCAGTATACTTTTAAACCGCATAGTAAAGCAAACATAAAACGTTTTAACCAAATTTAATGCAGGAGTTTATCTTTGCAGGATGCAATTTTCATCGGCATTGTTAGAAGCTGCAGTAAACGAATTTTCCCGCCTGCCTGGTATTGGCAAAAAAACAGCCCTGAGGCTGGTATTACACCTTTTAAAGCTGGATACGGAAAATGTATTGCAGTTCAGCGAAACCATAGCGCGCCTGCGCGAAGAGATCCGCTTTTGCAAAAGATGTTTTAATGTGGCGGATGGTGATTTTTGTTCGGTTTGCGCTAACTCTTACCGCCAGCAGCAAACCATTTGCGTGGTAGAAAATATTCGCGATGTGATTGCTGTGGAAAGCACGCAGCAATTTAACGGCATTTACCATGTATTAGGCGGCGTCATCTCCCCACTGGATGGAATTGGCCCCGACCAGTTACATATTGAAGCCCTGATACACCGTGTGGAAAAAGAAAATACCGAAGAGCTGATCTTTGCCCTGAACCCCAATATACAGGGTGATACTACTATTTATTATATTCAGAAAAAGCTGCAGGGAAAAAATGTGCGCATTACGACTATTGCCCGCGGTATTGCCTTTGGCGGTGAGCTGGAATATGCTGATGAGCTGACTTTGGGCCGCAGCCTGCAAAACCGGTTACCTGTGGAGAAGTACATGGGCCGGTAATTAAACTACTTTCGCCTATAAGGCGAAAGATTTGTTTTGTCGGCTTAAGCCGACCTTAGTCTCCGACAGTAGTAAAGTCATCTCCTCCTTCGGCGGCATCCTGGTTCTCTATATACTCCAATATC
>JASGEW010000066.1:0-9116 GCA_047606125.1 Niabella sp.
ATTGGGCATCGGTTAAATCTGTCGAATACATATCTTTTTAAGTTTAGTACCTCAAAGAAAATATGTTTCACTATTTAATCCTTGCCCATAATCTTTTTTATTTTATATTTTTAAACAGGCTCTTATAATAAATACTCTTTCTAATTGTGTTGCTAATAACATAGTTGTTGATTTTAATGTTAAACCAATTATTCTTCATTGCTATCTTCCCAATTTTCTTCCGGCTGCAGCCCGTCTGTTGTTACGGTTTCGGCAGTACCAAACAAATCAGGTGCAAACCTGCCAGATAATACTGTTTTGCGTTTGCGAATGATTTCCGCCTGTTCGGGGAATAAGGCAGGGTCAGGAAGTTTCATCCAAGCATCCCTAAACTTACCTTCTTTTTCCAGTTCATCCACCCTTTGCATTGCTTCTTTATACTTCTTATCCCTTTCTTCCTTCGCTTTCTTCTCCCTCTCGGCTTTTTCTTTTTCCATAGCCGATTGTTTTTTCGTTTCTTCCAGTTGTTTCATAAAGGCTTCCATGTTTACCATTAGCCCCGAAGCTGTTTGTATCGGTGCGGCGGCCTTTTCAAAAAAGCCGTTGTCCAGTTCTTCGGCCGTACCGCGTAAGCTGAAGGGCATTATCAGGTTTTTGGCATTATCTCCGCAATGCTCATTTTGCGGAAGCACGGAAACGACAAGGTCGTTTGCTTCTCCTTTGGCTATCAATATTTGTAATGTGCCTGTGATATTTAGCGCTGCTATCTGATTGAAAAAATTTGTATTCATTTTTTTAAAATTTTAGCGTTATTTCTGTTGAATGATTTTGTTCAATAGCTAAGTTTAAAAGCCTATATCTATTCCAATGGTTATGCATGGGCTTTTTCCTGCACCTCTTAGCTTAGCTTGTTTATACTGCATAGTACTACATTAACTGTTTTCATTTTTCTGTTGATTTAATTGTTCTTTTAATGCTATTAATTTCCCGTACATATCGCCCCAATACGCCTGTCGTTCTTTGTCGCTCGGTACTGGAGGTACGTGGTGCAGGTCTTTAAAGTATTCTGTTTGCTCGATAGCTTTATCAAGGTCGGTTACCTCAATTGGTTGTCCGTTCAAATCTGTTATTTTCATGGCTGTTATTTTTTGTTTTTATATGGTAAAATTTTACAAATAAGTCATGGTCAAATTCAGGCAGGGAATACACATCCAAAAACAGTTCGTTAATCTGTTGAAGGGTTAGTGTTGTTTGTACATTCCCCATTATTATATGGATGCTCCCGTTTCGTGCCTGATAGATATTGAAATAGCCGCTTTTCCATCCGTTGTCTGTTTTGTATCTGAAATAGTTCGTCTTTGTTTTCATATTTTCTGCATTATGGGTTAAACAATAAATAAATAGCTGCGGCAAACTTTTGATTGCTGTGCCTCTGTGTCGTAGTATATAAGGTCAGGCAATGAATGGTGTACAAGGCAACATAACCATCAAACAACTGGTCGGCAAACAACCGGCTTTGCGTATGCAGTCGGTTTCCATACTTGTCTATCTTGCTCTGGGCTTCTTTCACAAAGGATAACCATGCTTCAAAAGTTAACAGGGTGTTTTCCCAACGGCTTCGCGTTAACTGTTCATCCTCCTGTATAGTCAGGCACATGTTGCGGATATATTCCAATAAGGCAGGTATCTCCTGCGGAAATAGCTCATGCAGCAACTTTGCTTTTTCTACATTGATTAAATTCTCCATGCGTTTCATGTTATTTGATTTTATAAAGTGAGTAATGGGGACAGGTCAGCAGTGCAGCCTGTTCCATAGTTTTAATCGTTTGCAGGCACATTGGCATCCGTTGCAATATTTTGCCAGACTTGCTGCTCGGCAAGCCTTGTTAGCCGGATTTTGAGCGTTGTAAGACCTGTAGTTATCTCTTCAAGTTCTTCCATCTGTAACGGATCAATGTCCCCGGACTTTGTTTTTGCTTTCTTATGAAGTTTATAGAACAGCTTGTCAACAAGTTTTTCTACTTCTTTTTGCACTATTGCTTCTAAGTCTTTCTTGTTTTTTACAGTTTTCATTGCTTAGTAGAATTTTAAGGTTGAGAGGCGGCCATCTTTGCAGACAGCCGCCTGTGGTTAATTAATTAATTAATTAATGTTAAAAACATCTGCTCCGATTTTCTCAAAAGAGGTGCACAGTTCAAATGCTTTCTGTGATTTGAGTTGAGCAGTACCACCCATTACAATGCTTTGCAATTTGGCTTCATCGTCTTTGTAATTCCTTACGTTCTGATAGTAGCCTGTAACGGCATTGTACGCTCCAAACAGTGTACCTTTGGTGGTCTCCATTTGCTGCGTGTCGCTAATCATAGCGTATGCAAAAGCATCATCAACGGTGTTTTTAAACACGGTGGAAATTTCATCGTAATTGCCCTTTTCCAAATGGGTTAAGGTTTCTTTGTTGGGGCATAGTGCAAGCTGTATTAACTTTTTTACTTCGCTATCTGTTACCCTTACCCTTGTCCATTGGTTAAATATGTCCTGTAACTGATTGCTAAGGGTATTTGCCAGTCCCATAACCTTATGAGCATTTTCTAAACGTTGTTTTGCTCCTGCGGTATGTTTGATGCGTACAACATTGCTCATGTTGCGAAGCGAAGCGTTTAAAGTGTTTTGGCAAACGATACGGATAGGCGTAAACGCTGCGGTAATGCTTCCGCTACCGTCATGGCTTGTTGTTAAGAAAATATATTTTTCTGTTACATCGTCGCCATTACCTACACGGATATAGTCAGGAAGCTTTGCAGTAATAAAAATGCGCTCACCCTGTCCCAATGCCCCTGCGGTCTCGTATAAAATACCGTCACCACCGCCTACAATAGCATCAAAGAAATTAAAGGCCTCGCGGTTTTGCACGATATGGTAATCTTTACCGACTACGCCCAATACTTCATTGTTATCAGTGCGCATGTTGGCGAAGTAGTCTGGCACTGCGATTTCATCGTCTCTTATTTCGATATTGTCTGCGGTTTGTATAATGCCTGAACCTTTGGTGTAAAGAGGTGTTTTGATAACTTCATAGTCAAGACCTGCGTGTTTGATAGCTTCCTCACTGGTCGGATAGTCCTGTACGATTTGTCCCAAACCGTGCCATGCTTTTTGCTGTACACTAAAGAAACTGTATTTACCTGTTCTCTCATTGAAATTTAGATTATGTGCCATGATGTTTAAAATTTTGATTGATTGAAAAATGATTAATTGATTACTTTTAAAATGGGAGGTCGTCTGCTGCCTTGTTATTGTTCGCTTCTGTGGTAGCCTGTGCAGCTTCGGTTTTCCTGCCGCCTGTGAGCGGTTTGATGTTGGATATATGGAAGTTTAAACCTGCCTTTGGTTCTCCATCTTTGCCGACCCAAGCTCTTGCGCTTACCCGGCCTGTGAGTTCTACCAATAGTCCTTTTGTGAGCATATTCGCTACCTTGGGAGTTTTCCAATAGGAGCAATCGAAATAGGCGGTCTGCTCTACTCTTTCGCCTTGCTTGTTTTTGTAGCTGTCGTTTACCGCCACGGAAAAGTTTACTACCTGTTTGTTGTTCGACAATGTGCGTACTGCCGCATCTCTTGTCAGCCTGCCGATGATGTTCATGTCTGTACTTGTTTTAAAGTTTTTAATCTTGTTACGTTTGCTTTTCTCGTTTCCTGTCGTGGATTTGCTCGCTTCGCTTCGCGCATCATTTTTCCAAAAGAAAAACCGGAAAAAAGAAAGCAGCGTAGTAGTGCAGGAAAACAAAACCAAAAGGAAACGGAATAAGTGCCGTAGGCTGAATGAGGAAAAATTAAATTTGCGAAGCCTAATTTTTCTTCGTTCATTATGCCGTAGTCTTTTGGTTGGCTTTGTGCGGTGGCTCCTGCACTAACTTAGCTGCCTTTTTACCGGTTCTTTGGGAAAATGACTTTCTGTAATTACTAAATGATGAGATTTAATAGCCAGGCTGTGAAAGCCTGTTTAATACAAAGCGACTGTGATAAAGTCGTTCATCTAAAAGGGGTACTTCATCAAAACTCTTTTCAGATCGCAAATTGAAAATATAAGTGGGATTTAAAGCGATCTAATTGGACATTAAAATAAATGACATTAGCCATTAACTTCCTTTGTCCGCCAAAGAAGACAAGACTGTAAAGAGGTGGATTCAGTGCGAGTAATTTCAAGATTTCTATCGTTGTAAAAGAAGATGTGATGGATACAGTATTTATTCCGAATGAGGCTGATTTTCGCAGATGGATTAAAGAGGCTATAAAAGAATGCCTGGAAACAACCTCTTTAAATCTTCCCCTTCAAAACTCAGAAGATGAACCATTGCTAACCCGCAAGGAAATAGCGGGTATGCTTCGTATTTCCCTGGTCACACTGCATGACTGGATGAAAAGAGGAATGCCCTCTCACAAACAGCGGGGGCGCGTTTACTTTCTCCGTTCGGAAGTGCTGGCTTATCTTAAGCAAAAAGGCAAGCCGGCGCCGCAGCCGGCCGTACCTAAAATTATATATAAGTATAACCTTTAGTGTTAATTTACAACTTAGCAGATTGCATCCATTCAATCAGCGTGCTACCAGACATAGTACATTCGCAACAGGACTGCAGCAAATCTGGCTTTTGTTTGTCGGCGGGGATTTCATGTATTATTGGTTTACTTTGCTTTTGTTCTTTTTTAAAGGGAGCCAGTTTAGCGGAAAACTCCTTCTTTATTTCATTTTCAAAACTATCAAGATAGTTTTCTGTAGTTCTTATATCTGTATGCCCCAATGATTCTTGTATAAATTCAGTGCTCACACCGGAACGTTTAAGGACGGTCGAGAAACTATGCCTGGCTTCCATAGTTCTGACCTTTCTTTCAAAACCCAAGCTCAATCTTATTTTTTCCAACCATTCGTTAATGAAAGCGGTGAATAACTGGATGAGTTCATACTCCCGCAAGGCTGAAAGTCCAGGTGCCAATACAGGGAAAATATAATTATCACCGCCTTTATCCTTATTGCCCCAGCGTTCAATTATCTCTCTCATTTCTTCATTGATATAAACCGAAATCGGTTTTGGATCGTCGCGCGTTGTTAACTCCGTCTTTGCTCTTTCAAATATTATAAACTCTCCCGTGATATTACTATATTTTAGCAAAGCCATGTCCTTTGTGTTCATACCATTGCCGAAGTAGATGAACAACCAGTAGTCACGGGCTTTCCATTCGCTTTCGCATGTCGGGGTGTAGTTGTATATCATTTCTATCTGATCCAGTTTTAAAGCCTTCTTTACATTCTTCTTAGATGGAATTAGATATTTTTTACGCCCAAAAGGATAACACTTTTCTTTTTTTATAATACCCGCCGCATGGGCTTCATTAAACATTGTACGAAGAGAACGAATATAGATACCAACCGTAGTTTTGGAGTTTCCATTACTTTTCACCCATCTTTCATAATCTCTAAGATAATCCGCTGTTATGGTCGTAAACCTGACATTTCCCCCATAACTCTTTAATGATCGATAACTGCATTGATATGCAGTTGCTGAACCAATGCGACCCTCCTTTAATAATTGTTTTATGTATGTCAGATAGGTAAATCCTATGGTATCTGGCTCCGGATCTGCATCTTTTAAAATGGGGAATTTCTTGTAAAATGGTGTATAATCAAATTTGTCATCTGCCGGGAGTTTGGCCAATGCTTTTTTAATATGTTTCTTTTGCCGAAATAATGGGTTATTATAAATGAAATCCTTCTCAAAGGTTTCAAAACTGAACGGCTCTAAATCCGTCACCAGGTTTTCTGCATCCGTTTCTATCTGTTTTAGCGTTTTACGTACCTCTTGTAGCTCGCTGCTTATATGAGGTGCGGTAAACTTCTTGTAATCATCATAGAACAGATCATAAATAGTGGGATAGTATTCCGTCTTTCTATCCTGTGTTACCCGTAATTTCACCGGGTATTTTTTTGTTTTCTTTTCTCTTCTGGTATCCAGAATAATTGCCACGCTTACTGACATAACTGATAGATTTTTCAATTTCACAAATGCCACTCGGAGAAAAATTTGCAAACAAATTTGCAAACAATTACCAGTTAAATCCATATAAAGAGGAAGTAAGCGAAGGTAGAAGTATTAAATTAATCAATTGATAATTAAATAGTTAGGATAAAATTGATTAATCCTGCTTAAAGTAAATTAGCTTTAAAAGATAGCTACGGATCAAAAGGTTTCAGGTTTGAATCCTGACGGGGTCACTTAAAAATCAGGCAGTTACAAGTATGTAGCTGCTTTTTTAATTTTAGAGTTATAGCACATTTATAACACATCTGTCAAATAAGAGGGTATTTCCAGCCACTCCCCACTAAAAATAACAGGGGAAACGATTGCTCGCGTGAAAAAAGCTATTTAACTACCTGCTCCCTTACCCACTCGCACACATTTCGAAAATTGGAATAAACCCCGGCCATCTGCAACCATGAAGTCGCCCGATCAAGCTCATTGGAGCAGTTTGAACATGGCATACCGGTAACGTCTGCTGTTGCCATCCAGTTTGCTTCATTGTGTAGTTGTTCGTTTACACATGCTCTAAAATGAAATTACCATCCACGCCTAATTTTTGGTGTATGGCTTTAAGAAAAGTAACATCGGGTTTTCTTTTGCCGTTTAGTATTTGAGAGAGCTTTGCCGTTCCTATATTTAATATCCCGGATAGTGCATATTGAGTTATATTCATTTCCTCTATCTTATCCTGCACGGCGGAAATAACTGTTACCGGCAATGGCATTATTTGCAAAACATTATCCTCATAATGTTCCACCGCTTCTGCCAGCTCACTGATGGTTGCTTTTTCCTGTTTAGTCAAATTAGCTTCCCCCTTATTCATAAGGCTGTAAACCTTATGAAGTGTGTTTTTGTACTCTTTGTTATTCTTAATCTTCATATTCTACGTTTTTTGCCCCTATGGACTTATTTAATTTATCATATTCTGCATGTGTGCCAAACCATAAAATAAAAATTGTTCGGGTGCTAAACAGTGCAAGCGCAATTAATCTGAAATCATTGCCTTTTACGTTAAATACAATTCTGTTATTACCCACATAGTCCGCACTATTAAACGTTTTCCTAAGATCCGCAAAACTGCCCCAGTCAGCACGCCTTACAGCCTTGTACCATGAGTTTAAAGGCTCGGCGGCTGTGCTATGCAATAACGCATATTTTTCAATGGTTGTTTTTTTGATAATTACCATCCCTGCAAAGATATTGAATATTTAAGAAAATGAAATTATTTAGATTAGTGAAATATCTAATTATTACGCTATGCCCCAGGGCTTCGCTTATGAGTTCTGTTGACGCGCCTGAACGCTTTAGGATGGTGGCGAATGAATGACGGGCAAAGTAAGTGGTAACAGGCTTATTTATCTCCAACTCCTTTGCTATACGCTTCATGTTCTTATTGATGGTCTGGATTAATTGTTGGTACCCTGCATTCTACCATTCACGAAAACAACTAAAACAACCAGCCTGTACGTATTACCTTTTATATTGAAAACATACCGCCATTACCCACATAATCGGCAGATGGAAACAGGCTTTCAACTCTGAATTTCCCAATGCGCTACCGGCCCCTCTATTACTCTAAAGAGAAATACAGGTTCAACAATTTTCAGTTGGCGTAATTGTTCAAATCGCTTCCTGTCCCTTGTTTCCAGCTTTTTTAAGAGGTGTTTCATTTCATAATCCAGTTGCCCTCTTGTAACTGTCATTGTAACCGGGCGAAAAGCTTCATCAATTTTGCTTTTATCAAAATGGTAATTCCTGCAAACGGCCTCTTTATAAATTTCAGACAAATAATAATTGATGGCATGCAGGGGATATTTCATTTGCTTAAACCGAAAAAGCTGCGGATGGTTTTTATATCCTTTTGTTTTTCCTTCCAGCACGTGTTTTGCCAATAAGGTTTCCCTCCATACTGCCAAAAGCCCTTTAGTATCTAAATATTTCGGATGCAATGACCAGATTCTCATTTTTTCTGTTTACGCATCAAATTTAGAAATAAGATATGGGTTTATCTTCTCCTGTCCAAGACGCACAGGCTTTATCTGGAATAAAAGCTAAAGAAAATTGTCTTATTTTGTTAAGCCTATCGCATACATCACCCCGCCCATGCCCGGAAGAAAGATGATTGAAAATTTGGATGGGTCTGCCTAACAGCAGCCTGTAATGATGCACTTCAAACAAATCAGTCCAAAAACCTAATGATTGATCTGCAATAATTTTACCGCTTGTAACAGGAACATGTAAACGCCTAAATCGTCTTTCAGATTTCTCCACAGATGATTTTAAAAAGTCATTGGTAACCCTTCTTTGTGTTCTGCGGTCAATATGGATGAGCGATGGATCAATCATAAACCCGGTCTTTTGATTTATAATCCAGTCCGGGTCGGAGAAATGGGCTGATAAGATTGTATTTATACGATTTCTTAATGTTACTTCTAATGCACCCAATAAGGGATGAAATGACTGAGCTATTTTCAGGTTTGCTTTATAAAGCCGGACGGCTCTCGTTTTTAGATTTCCCGTTGCAATGAGGTATCTGTCAATACGTTGCGAAGAGAGGTACAGCCTTACTTTTTGAAACTTCATAAGACAAACTCTTTTTGCAAATATCGGCAATAAGCCTTATCTTTGTGTCGTGATGCTTAGTCAAGCCTCTTGCTGTAAAGCAACGTAACTAAGTTTAAGATTTTAAAGGGTCATGAAAATGGCCCTTTAGCTTTTATAGGGCTTAATCATTATAATATACAGGCCCACCGACAGATTGCTGCACTCTATTTGTTTTAATTTTTATCAATATCGGCTTAACTAATTTTAAAAAAGTTACAGAAAAAACAGCAGCAGGGTAAAGCCTGTGTTTGAAAGGCGGTTTTTTAATATAGAAACAGCCCTTGCTTTTTGACTGTTAACAGTGCTAACGGCCACATTAAGGCTTTCGGCAATTTCGCCGGCAGTTTTTCCTTCTTCAAAAAACTGCTTCATTATGGCTTTGCATTGGGCCGGCAGCAGCTCAATGGCTTCGCTTACCTCGCGCAGTACTTCGGCGTATATTATTTCCTGCAAAACGGTGCC
>JASGEW010000067.1:0-3458 GCA_047606125.1 Niabella sp.
ATTTAATGGCATTCAGCGCTCATAAAATATACGGGCCAAAAGGTGTTGGCGCTTTATATATCAGGAGCCGGAACCCGCGCGTAAAAATAACGCCACAGATAACGGGCGGAGGGCATGAAAACAATATCCGGAACGGCACTTTAAATGTTCCGGGCATTGCAGGGTTTGGCAAAGCCTGTGAACTATGTTTTAATGCACTGCCCGGAGAATTAAAAGAATTAAAAGACAAACGCGACAGACTGAAGGAGGGATTACTTGGCATTCCAGGTACAGTTTTAAACGGGCATCCCGAATACAGGTTGCCGCATGTTTTAAATATATCCTTTGCACAACTGAACAGCAACCAGTTATTATCGGCGCTTCATACAACAGTTGCGGTATCATCCGGATCTGCCTGCACCAGCGGCAGTTTAGACCCGTCTTATGTATTAGCCGCTATGGGTATCAACGACAGGCTTTCTAAAGCGGCCCTGCGCTTCAGCATCGGCAGGTTTACGACCCCAGAGGAGATCGGTTTTGCGATCCGGCAGGTAACGGAAATAGTAATGCAGCTAAGAAGCGGGTTGTGAACGGGAAAGGGAAATATTGAATTGTGAATGGTAAATGGTGAATTGTGAATGATGAGTGCTGCCATGTACGTCATCTGCGAACTGCGAACCGGCACAAAGCTATTGGATGAAAAATGGAAAATGAAGAGTGAAAAGTGAATGCTGTCAACCATCGACCATGAACCATTGACTATGGACTATTTGCTGGCGTATAAGCCTTATGCTTTTACGAGTATAGAAATTCTTTACAGATGCAGATGATGATGAATCAGAAATCTCAAATCAGAAATATTAATTTCTTTTACCTTCGTTTGAAAACATAAAAGTTATGAGCCAAGTTTGGAAAGAATACCAGGAACAGCATAAAGAACGTTTTTTAAATGAAATGATGGACCTGTTGCGCATACCGTCCATCAGTGCTAAAAGTGAAAATAAGGAAGATATGGTGCAGTGCGCCGCAGCAGTAAAAGCGTCCTTACTTGCCAGCGGTTGCGATAAAGCTGAAGTAATGGAAACCGGCGGGCACCCGGTTGTGTACGGAGAAAAAATTATTGATCCGTCAAAACCCACCGTATTAGTATATGGCCACTATGATGTGCAGCCGGTAGAGCCATTAGAGCTCTGGAACACGCCCCCATTTGAACCTACTATAAAAGATGGTAAAGTGTTTGCCCGCGGCAGCGCTGATGACAAGGGCCAGTTTTATATGCATGTGAAAGCCCTGGAAACAATGGTGAAAACCAGCACCATGACCACTAATATTAAGTTTATTATAGAAGGTGAGGAAGAAGTAGGATCTCCCAACCTGGGAAAATTTGTTGCTGCGAACAAAGACTTATTAAAAGCTGATGTGATCCTGATAAGCGACAGCTCTTTACTAAGTATGGAAAATCCATCGCTGGACACCGGTGTGCGTGGACTTAGCTATATTGAGGTAGAAGTGACTGCCGCTGCGCGCGATTTGCATAGCGGTACTTATGGCGGTGCGGTGGCCAACCCGGTGGTTGTTCTTTCTAAAATGATCGCCAGCTGCCATGATGAGAACAACCATATCACCATCCCTGGTTTTTATGATGATGTGCAAGCCTATACCGATCAAGAACGCACTCTGATTAATAAAGCTCCTTTTGATGAGCAGGAATACAAAGATGAAATAGGCATTAAAGAATTATGGGGTGAAAACGGGTACAGCACTTATGAAAGAACCGGCATCAGGCCTACATTAGAGCTGAATGGTATTTGGGGCGGTTACACCGGCGAAGGGGCCAAAACAGTGCTGCCTGCAAAAGCCAGTGCAAAAATTTCTGCACGGCTGGTGCCCAACCAGTCCAGCGAAAAAATAACAAAGCTCTTATTAGATCATTTCAGGAAAATAGCGCCTTCCAGCGTAACGATCAACGCATTTGAGCATCACGGCGGCGAGCCGTATGGTACCCCAATCGACGGCAAAGGCTACCAGGCGGCTGCGAAAGCGATTGAGTCGACTTTTGGTAAGGAGCCTATTCCCGTAAAAGGTGGCGGCAGCATTCCTATTTGCTCTATTCTTAAAAATGAATTAGGCATCGATATCGTTTTCATGGGCTTTGGCCTGGATAACGACGGGCTGCACAGTCCTAATGAAAAGTATAATATTGAGAATTACTACAAGGGGATAGAAACCATACCCCATTTTCATAAGTACTTTGCAGAATAGAAGTAAGTGTGCCACAGATGCACAGATGGAAGGATAAAAATGATCTATGCATCTGTGGCTAATATAACTTCACGACCTATCACCAACTCCATGGTTTTCGAAGAGGAAAGCTATAAAGTTACCGACGCTTGTATGGAAGTGCGTAATAACCTTGGGATAGGTTACGGTATATGTGAATTGCATTATAAATGTGAATAGGTCACGGACGCACAGTATTCCTTCGGCGAACCCCGTCATTGATGTTCAGTATGCGAGGGATAATTTTGCGGCAGCAGGGAGTGTAGATTTTCCTTTGGGGTTTTGTTGATATTTACAAACAAGTGGGTGAGCCATTTTTCGGGGTTGATGTTATGAAGGCGGCAGGTGGAGAAAAGACTGTATAACATGGCCGCATCCTGTGCTCTTTCGTGGCTTCCGGCAAATAAATAGTTTTTTCTTCCCAGAGCCACCGGACGAATGCTGTTTTCTACCAGGTTATTATCTATTTGCAAACGGCCATCAGTAGTGTACACACACAATTTCTCCCACCGCCTTAGTGTATAAGCAATAGCCTTGCCCATTGGGCTGGAGGGTAACGATTGTATTAATAAATCTTTTAATGTTTTGTGTAGTTCATTGAGTATGGGTACGGAGTGTTCCGTTCGATGGTTTTTGATTTGCTCCGGAGTAAAGTTTTGCTCTCGCTGGTGCGATTCTATTTGATACAATTGCTGTATCAGCTCCAAAACCTTTTCAGCATTTTGTTTGTCGTAATCTTTGGCTTCGTAAAACTTGCGCCTGGCGTGCGCCCAACAGCACAAGGTGGTAACGCCCTCAATCTTATCGAAGGTTTCATAAGCATCATAGCCATCGCTTTGCAAGTATCCTTTGAAGCCGCTAAGCATGGCCTGTGGATACTTTGCGCCACGGCCTGGCTGGTAATCGAACAGCGCTAACTTTTTGTGAGTATCGTAGTACACCCAATAGTAACCCTGGTGTGTGGTTTGTTTTTTGTCTTTGTCTAACACCTTAATGGTGGTTTCATCCACATTCAGGTAGTCGGCCTTTAATACTTCTTTGCAATGCAGGTCGTACACAGGCTCAATTAGTGCCATCGCATCTTTAGTCCAGCCACTTACGGTACTGTGATTGATGTTTACCTGCTGGCGTTTGAAGATTTCTAACTGACGATATACCGGTAAATGATCTACAAACTTACTTACCAAAAGATGTGTAAG
>JASGEW010000068.1:0-25468 GCA_047606125.1 Niabella sp.
ATGAAACAAATTCTTGTATTGATGACAGTACTCCTTTATGGTTCGATCTGTATTAGCCAGAATCTCAAAAACATTACCATTACAGTAACTGATACAGAGGGGAATCCTTTAGCCAAAGCAACAGCAACTACATCGCAAAGTAAAAAATCCGGGATTTCTAATGATAAAGGCCAACTCAAAATGGTGAATGTATTGGAAGGAGAGCGTGTTACGATATCAATAATAGGATATCGGGCGGCAGTAATTAATGTGGGTGTTGCATCTGAATTACGGGTTGAGTTGGAGCGAATTATTAGTACGCTGGATGATGTAGTGGTGATTGGATACGGGCAGGTGAAGCGAAAAGATCTTACCGGCTCGGTAGGATCTGCGAATGTGGAAGATATGAAGAAAGCGCCTGTTGTATCCTTTGAAGATGCACTGGCGGGCAGGGTAGCAGGCGTTCAGGTAACTTCTAACGACGGCCAGCCCGGGAGTACGAGCAATATTGTGATCAGGGGTGGTAATTCAATCACCCAATCAAATGCGCCTCTGTATGTAGTTGACGGATTTCCTTTGGAGGACCCGGACAATAATACCATCAATCCTGATGATATTGAATCTATCGAAATACTGAAAGATGCTTCTTCCACGGCTATATATGGTGCGAGAGGTGCAAACGGGGTGGTTATTATAACAACAAAACAGGGAAAAACAGGAGCGCCGGTGGTTACCTGCAATAACTGGCTGGGAATACAGCAACCCATTAAACAGATCCCGGTAATGAGCGTGTACGAATTTGTAAAATATCAGAACGAGCTAAGTCCAACGGCAGCATCCCAACTCTATTTTCAGGATGGTAAAACACTTGAGTCCTATAAAGACGTTCAGGGGATCAACTGGCAGGACCTGATCTTACAGGATGCTTTTATGCAAAATCACAGCCTTGCCATCAGAGGCGGAACTGCCGCCACTAAATATTCTTTAAGCGGATCGTTCCTTGATCAGAAGGGGATCGTCATTAACGGTGGATACAAAAGATACCAGGGACGGTTTCAGATAGATCAGCGGGTGGGTAAAAATTTCAGAGCCGGTATCAATACCAATTATACTTATGCTGTTAAGAACGGGCAAATCGCCAATCTTACCAGTGATGATCTGAACAGCAGTTCAACAGGTAATGCCTCTTCTTACCTAATGTACAGCGCATGGGGATACCGCCCTATTATAGGAAGCGGCGACCTGGAAGATTTTTTGAACGATCCATTCGATGAAGATTTAACTTCATCTGTGGATTTAAGAGTGAATCCTGTTATTAACGCGGAAAATGCTTACAACTATGCGTTTACCAAATCGCTATACTCTAATGCTTTTATGGAGTATTCGTTCTTAAAATACTTTAAGCTGAGGATCAGGGGCGGCATCACGGACGCTGATATCCGCTATGAACGATTCAATAATTCCAAAACTGCTGCAGGTAATTCAGCCACCACCTATGGTGCCACATATGGCATCAATGGATCGGTATCCAACTCAAATAGCCGCAGCCTTCTGAACGAAAACCTGTTGAGTTTTAATAAAGTGTTTAATAAAAAACATCGTGTGGATGCTGTTGCCGGGTTTACCATGCAAAGAAATTCCACAGAAGGAAACGGTTATGTATCTGTATTATTACCAAATGAATCTTTAGGTATAAACGGGTTAGATCAGGGTACGGTACTTTCAAAAACATATACCGCTTCTTACTCCACTCTCGTATCCTATCTTGGCCGCGTTAATTATAGCATAGACTCCAGGTACTTATTTACAGTTTCTTTCAGAAGTGATGGGTCTTCCAAATTTGCTCCGGAAAACAGATGGGGATACTTTCCGTCAGGAGCCGTTGCATGGAACCTGGGTAATGAAAAATTTATAAAGGAAATTGATTTTATTTCTGCTGCAAAGATAAGAGCATCTTACGGTATTACCGGTAATAACCGCGTATCCGATTTTGCTTATTTAAGCTCGTTAGAACAGGAAGTTGCATCCAATAGTACCAATACTAATAGCGGCTATTATTTTAACGGAGAATATATAAAAGGTACAGTACCCACAACGGTTGGTAATGACAAATTAAAATGGGAGCGTACAGCAAGCATCGATATAGGTTTAGACCTGGGTTTGTTTAAAGACAGGATAAACTTTACTGCTGATTACTATCACAAAAGGACAACCGACCTGTTACTCAATGCATCTTTACCCACATCATTTGGCTATTCAACCGCATATAAAAATATAGGTATAGTGGCAAACAAGGGTATTGAATTGACATTGAATACCGTAAATATTGAAACGAAAAACTTTACGTGGAGTTCTAATTTTAATATAGCTTTTAACACTAATAAAATAGTTGAGCTGAATGGAAGTGATCCAAGCATAACCACGCGCATCACTAACTGGAATGCACAGTTCAATAATTCATTTCCTTATATTGCCTTGCCGGGACATAACGTTGCCTTATTTTATGGTTATGTGTTTGACGGATTATACCAGTTAAGTGACTTTGACCAGTCATCGGATGGTAGTTACACGTTAAAAGAAACCGTGCCAAATAATGGTAATGACGCATCTACGATTCAGCCAGGTCACATAAAGTATAAAGACCTTAATGGAGATGGCATTGTGGATGCTAATGACCAGGCTATCATCGGTAATCCTAATCCTGTGCACGTTGGCGGGTTTTCCAATAATCTCAGGTATAAACAGTTTGATTTAAATATTTTTTTCCAATGGTCATACGGTAATGATATTTTAAATGCTAATAGAATTGTATTTGAAGGAGCGGAAGGCCGAACCAACCTGAATATGTATAAGACATATGAAAACCGCTGGTCGCTGGAAAATCAATCCAGCTTATTACCGGTGGCGGGAGGATATGGCCCTAATGTGTATTCTGACAGAACTATTGAGGATGGGTCCTTTCTGCGTTTGAAAACGGTTTCTTTAGGATATAGTTTGCCGGATGTGCTTATGAAGAAATGGCGGATACAGGCAATACGCATACATGCTTCTGCCCAAAATCTTGTAACGTGGACGAAATATACAGGACTGGATCCGGAAGTGTCTGTTCGCAATTCTGCTTTAACGCCTGGTTTTGACTGGAGCCCGTATCCAAGAGCCAGAACCATTACCCTGGGACTAAACATAACGTTCTAATGATAAAGCTTAGTAATATGAAAATAAAAAAACTATTGGTTGCTTTAACGGCAAGTTGCAGTTTCCTTTCCTGCAATAAAATTTTAGATACTACTCCGCAGGATTTTATATCACCTGATCAGTATTATAATACAGAGAGTGAGCTGGAATCAGCTCTGGCAGGTGTTTATGACCGGTTGGGGGATGTTCGTATGTATGCACAGGGCATGACCAGTTATCTGGTATTCAGCGATGAATTTTTTATGAAGGGGATAACTTCAGGCATACAGGCCAACATCATTGATGCATCCACCTTAGAAATAAACCGGCACTGGGAAACATTGTACACAGGTATAGAGCGAGCCAATATGCTTTTGGATAATATAGATAATGCGGCTGATATCAGCGAGGAAAAATATAATGAAATAAAAGGGCAGGCTCTTTTCTTAAGGGCATATTACTATTTTTTGCTGGTTGATGAATTTGGCGCTGTGCCGTTGAAGCTGTCCTCTACTAAATCTCCTGAAGAAGAATCTTTGTCAGGTAGCCCTGTTAGTACAATTTATGAGCAGATCACAGCTGATATGAAGGAAGCTGCTACGCTGGTAAAATCTGTTGCTGATTACGGATATAACACCCGGATTACCAAAACTGCTGTTCAGGGAATGCTGGCAAGGGTGTACCTCACAATGGCAGGGTATCCTTTGTATGATGAATCAAAATATGTGGATGCAAGAGCTTATGCCGATAGCGTGATCCAATCCGGCTTACATCAGTTAAATACTGATTTTAAACAGATTTTTATTAATCATGCCCAGGAGGTTTTTGATGTGCAGGAATGTTTGTGGGAAGTTGAATTTAAAGGTACCAATCAGAGCGAAATTCTGGAAGGAGGTATGATCGGTTCATACAATGGCATTGTATGTCCAAATATAGATACCGGCTGGGCATACGATTATGTGCACGCTACCGCCAAATTGTACGATGCTTATGAAAGTGAGGATAACAGGAGAGACTGGACTGTTGCGCCTTTTCGTTTTGTTACCAGCGGAGAAACGGTAGTGCGTACGGCCTGGTCAACAACCCAGATATATGAACGCAGTCCTGGTAAATGGAGAAGGGAGTATGAAACAACTTTGCCCAGGGCTCAGTTTTATACCGGAACCAACTGGCCTTTGTTACGGTATGCTGATGTATTGCTGATGTTTGCCGAAGCTGATAATGCCGTAAATGGCGGGCCCGGAGCTGAGGCGTACAATGCCGTAAATATGGTGCGCAGAAGGGGTTATGGGAAAGATGTGAACACGACGGATACTGATACGGACGTGCCATCCGGAATGAGTAAACAGGATTTTCAGGATGTAATTATTAATGAAAGGTTGAGAGAACTGGCTTTTGAAGGATTGCGGAAGCATGATCTGATACGATGGGGAATTTATGTATCAACCATGCAAAGCCAGGCTACGGAGTATACGGCTAATATGCCTTCCGCGTTGAAGGATCCTGCGGTTGCCCAGGCACAGCGTGTAACAGAGAGGAGTGTATTATTTCCGATACCCAACAGTGAGCTGGCTACCAATACCAATATCGATCAAAATGCCGGATGGTAGTCTGTTTATTAAGAGTAAATGAATAATAAAGATGATTTATCAGACAGTCATATCAAAGATACATTGACTAAAAAATATTGTTTTTATTTTTTAAATAAAACAACAACACAATGAATAAATATTTTATTGTTATAATAATGGTGCTGCTGTTCTCTTCCTGTCAGAAGCGCTACGAACTTGCCTCACTGGATACATTTGATGTTCAGCTTGAAAAAGAAACTTATACCGTGGGGGATACGGTTAAATTTTTGATCAGCGGAGATCCGGATAATATAGTTTTCTGGTCAGGCACATCGGGTCATAAATATGAATATCGTAACAGGACCTATGCAGAAGGGAATACGTTGTCACTTAATTTTAAAAGCTATTCTCAATATGGCGAAGCCGACCAAAGCAGTTTGAAATTACTGGTGTCGAATGATTTCAGCGGGATATATGACTCTGCCAGTATTCTTGCAGCAACATGGAATGATATTACCGACAGAGCCACTTTATCTTCGGGAAACGATCAAACATCGTCCGGTGATATCAGCCTGGATGATTTTGCTTCATCTAATCAGCCCATTGCGGTAGCTTTTCGTTATGTTACTACAGTTATCAAAACATCTTCTACCCAAAACAGATGGGTTATACGTTCATTTGATCTCAACAGTACCAGCACCGATGGAGAGGTGTCGTCATTGGCTACCATGTCAACGGCAGGATGGACTTCCTGGAATTTTGCAGGTGCGTCAACCAACTGGACTCTTTCCTCTTCCCAGTTAATCACTGCAAGAAATTTTACCGAGTTGGATGATGATTGGGTGATTACTAAACAATATAATCCCAATAAAGTATCTCCCGATCAAGGTGTTGCCATTAAAAATATTTCAGAAAACCTGTCTCAGTATACTGCTGTATATGACACAACTGGCGTTTTCAGGGTAACATTTGTTGCAACGAACGCGAATGTAAAAGACCAGGTGTCGGTAATAAAGGAAATCGAGTTGCAAATTACGTCAGCCGAAGAATAAAAGAAATTGATTTGAATATGAATAAACTTTTTCAATATTATTGGCTTTTTCTGTCAGCAGCACTTACATATAGTACAGCTTTGTGTGGTCAGGACAAAAATACAGTTGTATTGAAGAATGAGAATGTGCAAGTGATTTGGAATCGTGGTAAAGAAGGGTATGCAATTAAAGAGCTAAAGGTAGCTACCGGGGATGACTGGAATACGTTTGCAAATGCGCTTGGCATGTATACGATTCTATACGCTTCGCAAAAGCCCGATACTGTAGCACAAAATATCGTAGATAATCATAGCCAAACAATTTCCTTTCCGGAACCTGAGTACAGGTATATTGTGGATAAATGGAAAGAGAGTACTTCTGCCGTATCGCTGAATAAGGCAGGGAAGGAATTTTCTTTCTTCCCCTCTTCATGCACATCAAAAGGTACAGCGTTGCTTTTTTCAGATCAAAATGAAGTGTCCGTAATAAAGATGTTGTGGGCGCTTGATCCGGAATACGGAAATGATATGCTGGTTGAAATTACTTTAAAGGCGCTCAGGCCGGGGTTTTATTCCATAGCAACGCCATCATTGCTGAACGGGGATAAAAACAATTTTAACTGGGCTGTTATTCCGGGCATCTTACAGGGCAAAACCATCAATCACGACTTTGTAGATGCCTACGCTTATGGCCACGGTGTGCCGGATATACCCATTGTAGCCCGAGAACGGACCGCTTCTGCACTAACTTCCATAATGACGAACAAAGAGGGTCTCACGCTTGCCGTAACAGCAGCGCCCGGAACCGGGAGAGATCCCTGGCTTAATAATAAATCCACGCAAAGCGACTGGTTGCTGGGACTATCGCTGATAAACCGGCAGGGCGCTTTAACCCCAACATTGTACCATCCCGTTTTGGGTGAAAAATACTCCTATCTTAAAAGTGGCGACAGCATTTCGTTTTCCTTTCGCTACACCATAAAAAAGAGCGATTGGTATACGGTTTATAAGCATGTGGTAAATGATGTGTATCGGTTCAATGATTTCCTGGAATTAAAAAATACAAAAGAATCGCTTTCTTCAAGGTTACAAAGATTATATGCCTATGTAAAAAGCGACAGTACTTCCAGGTGGCGGACCGCCGATTATAACGGGCTGGAAATTGGTGCGCAGGATTACCTGGGCGGTGTGTATGAATCAAAAAAAGATGCCATAAAAAATGCAGATTATGGCGCCATGTGGATGCTGGCAAGCCTTACCAAAGACCCGGTGCTGCAAAAACAGCGGCTGCCGTTTGCATTAAATTTTAAACTGGCCCAGCAAAGCCAGGCAGATCCTTTTTTTAAGGGAGCCGCTGCCGGGCAATACTATTTATATAATGCCAAAAAATTTACAGAAGAGTGGGGGCCGTACACGGAGCCGATTGCTACCACCTATTACCTTATCTGCGATATTGGCAACATGCTTTTGTTTGAACAGCACCAGCCCCAGCTAAAACGGGAATTAACCCTGGCTGCGGACTGGCTGTTAAAAATGATGAAAGCGGACGGGAGCTGGGAAATAGCCTACAGCAATAAAACATACAAGCCTTTGTTCCGGGATGAAAAAGATTATCGCCCTACTTTTTATGGCCTGCTGGTGGCCTACCAGTTGCTAAAAGATCAGAAATATTTAAAGGCCGCCATAAAAGGTGCGGACTGGTTTGTAAAGAACGCTGTTAACAACGGGTACTTTTTAGGCGTATGCGGCGATACCCGTTTCGCGCCGGATTTTGCAACAGCGCAAAGCACGCAGGCATTGCTGGATTTATTTACTGTTACTGGTGATTCCAAATATAAACAGGCTGCGTTACAGGTAGCACAATTTTATACAACTGCTGTTTATTCGCATCCCATACCTGGTTTAAAAGATAAGGAAGTAAAAGGGCTGGCGGTTAAAGACTGGGAGATTAGCCAGGTGGGCCTGGGTTTCGAGCATGGCGGTATCATTGGTTCTGCCAATAGCCACGGACCGATATTGCTGGCCAGTCATGCGGGAATGTTTGTACGGTTGTTTGAGCTGACCAAAGATTCCCTGTATGTAAACATGGCCCGGGCAGCCGCCTGGGGACGGGATGCCTTTGTGGACCCCGCTACGGGTGTAGCCTCCTATTACTGGAATGCCATGAATAATGGGGCCGGGCCGTTCCCGCACCATGCCTGGTGGCAGATCGGCTGGATCACGGATTACCTGGTTGCGGAAACCGAAGCCCGCTCCAATGGGAAGATCTCTTTCCCGCACGGGTTTATTACACCCAAAGTAGGCCCGCATCGCGCATACGGATTCGCTCCCGGAACAATATTCAGTAAACAGGTATGGCTGGCCTTCTTTGTAAATGAAGTTCAGATCAGCAATCCCCGTATAGATTATATAGGGGCTTATGATTCCCTGTCGCACAGCAAATACCTGGTGCTGCTGAATAACAGCGTAACCGATCAGCGTACAACAGTAACATTGAATGCACCTGTAAAAAATGCCGTATTGTTTTCAGCAGACGGAACAACAACCCAAAATCTGCCGGTTAATGCTTCGGAATGGGAAATACAGGTTCCGCCTGCGGGTTTAAAAGTAATAAAGATTGATGTAGCCAACGAGCATAAAAATTAAAGCCATATGAATAGAATCAATGTCCGTAAAATCTTATTTTTTCAACTGCTGATCACAGCCACAGCCATCACGGCATGTCACAAAAACGAATTTGCACCAGCACCGGATGCAACGCAGTCAGCTACAACCACATCTCTGGTGCCGCTTACAGCCGCATCGCTGTTGGCGGATTCACCCATAGTCGCCAGCACTACTTACCAGGTATTTATTAATAATAACCCCATTGGTGTAAACAAAGAACGCTGTTTTGATTATGATGCAAACGGAGGGCAAAGAACAGTGCATACCGCGTTATATAATTATTTACCGGGCGCGCAGGTAAAAATTATCTGCGACAGTGCTTTTGCCGCTTATACCATTTCTCCACAGCGCCTGGGCATCGCTGCAACGCATACCGGTAATGAACTGCTGTTTACGCTGCCTACTGCGTATTATAATTTTGCAATAATCATTCCCGGTAAAGAACCGCTGTTCCTGTTTTCCGCCCCCAACTTATTTTCTTATAAACCCGGCGCCGTGGTTTTTGACAGTGGTGTGCATACGACTGCTAACGGGGAGTTCAGGTTACAGTCGAACACCACGTATTACCTAGAGGAAGGTGCTGTGTTGAACGGGAAAGTAATCATTGAAAACGCATCCAATGTAAAAATTATAGGGAGGGGCTATATTGATGACCGGCGAAGCCCGGTTACCGGCAACTTCCTTAAAATATACAACAGCGACAGCATAGAAATAAAGGGCATCGGCATCCGCCATGCGGCGCTGGGCTGGCAAACAGATATTGTGAACTCAAAGCATATAACGATGGCCTTTTCCAACCTGTTGAGCTTTGGGCAGAATAACGATGGGCTGGATGTGGGAACGGGTTGCCAGGATGTTCGCTTCAGCCATTGTTTTGTGGGCTCGGGTGATGATGGCTTTGGCTGGCATGCTACCAACGCTGCTGCTTACGGAGAAGCGCCCCTGCAGGGTTGTAACGCCAACGATTGTATGATCTGGCAGTCCGCCGGCTGTGGCATCCGTATCGGTTCTTCTTTGGAAACCACGGAAGTAAAAAACCTGAAATTTAAAAATATTGATATTGCCAAAACGAGCAAGGGGATTTATGCAGTAGCCATTCCCAATTCAGACTGGGCGGATGTGCATGACCTTATTTTTGAAGAAATACATGATGAGGAACCTACAAATAATAAATTCGTTTTAGGCTATATACAGCAAAATGCCAATTCAAACCCGGTATACCGGCCCGGCTATATTTCAGATGTCCAGTTCCTCAATTGCAGCAGCTATGCCACGCAGGCTGTATTTGAAGGATACGATTCCACGCACCGGATTTCAAATGTAACATTCACCAATGTAAAAGTAGCCGGAAGAAATATGCTGCAGTCAGATGTAACGGCAAACCAGTTTACAGATAATATAATTGTTTATTAAACGATAAAGTAAATGACCTGCAAAACAGTCTGTAAAAACGCATTTAAAGCCTTTGGCAAAAAAGCAGGGTTGGGGGTAGTGGCTGTTTTCTTAATGGTTGCAGATGCGGCAGGCCAAACAAACACCTGCCTGGTGGAAGCAGAGGAATTCCAGTTTAAAGGAAAATGGTTTGCGGAACCGGATGAGAATTGTTTAGGCGGCACCCTGCTAAGGGCTACCGGAGCAAATGCCGATTCTTTAGCCGATGCATTTACGGCCGTGGATATAAAAGAGGCGGGTACCTATACGATCTGGATGCGGACGCCTGATTATGCAGACCGCCCTTCCTCCCGGCAACTGCAATTGTCTGTTGATGGCATCCCCTGTGAGCACGCGGGCAGGCATGGAAAGATTGGCTTTTACTGGGAAAAAGTAGGCAGCAGGACGCTTGCAAAAAAAGAAGTGCTGTTACGGCTGCATAATTTTAATTACGGGCGCTGCGATGCAGTGTTACTCACAAAAGACGCGTCGGCAGATCCAAATGAACTGCCGCTTGCGGCCATCAGCAAATGGAGAAAGACCCCGGCCGCATTACCTGTTGTAACCGGCGCCGGGTCCGGCACCAGTTCTTATTTACCAATTACGGAACATAAGAGCCTGCTTGCCGGTATAGAAAACAACCACATACGGGTACAGTTTTACCGGTTACAGGGCGATAAAAATGCAGCCATTGTATGCCGTACAGAAATAAAAATAAATGATCAATGGCGACACTACCAGGGCAACCTAGAAGATCATAAAGTAATGCTATTGTATGCCGATAGTGCGGCGATCAGCTTTGCAAAATATTTTCCCGCGTGGTCTGCCGGCGTAAAAGCAGATGATTATTTTGAATTTGAAGGCAGGAAATACCCGGTAGCTTCTGCCGCAGAGGAACAGAATCCTTTTAGGGCAGGCTCCTTAAGTGAAGCCATCCCCGTAAGCGTGCAGCAGGCAGATAAGCAAACGGTCGCCGTACAATATATTACCCGCAATCATTCGGAAATTACCGGTTTCTGGCGTATTGAAAACAATGGCTATCATGTTTCCCTGCAATTAATTTGTAAAACGGCACAGCCGGGATATTATAGCCTGGCAGTAGCTGCATTTAACCCACTGGCACAGGAAAAAATAATCAATGTGCTGTTACCGCCCATGTACGAGTATAAGCGGTTACCCGCCACACCACAAATGCTGGTATCGGCCATTACGCAACAGCCATTAGCCATTACGGAAACTGTGAGCAATGGCATTAAATGGGCTGACTTCATCAGCGGGGACATAAAAATGTTTAAGGATGACTGGGGCACCAGTGATTATTCCCCCATTGGTTTCTCGGTTAAAAATGAGAAAAACGAAGTGCAGCCGGTAGCCTTTGCTCCGGTAATGGGTATGCCTGATTCAGAATACACAGAAGGGCAGCTAATCGACCGGACGTTTATTTTAGGAATGTTGCCTGCGGGATGGGAAGCAGCGCTGTCCTATATTTCGGATTCCGTATTTAACGTGCGCGATTACCGGACACAGCCACAAACCTCCCTTACCGGCGCCGTGTTTAATATGGTGGATCTTATAAAAGACGAAAACTATGGTGGATGGGATTCCAAACTGAAAGGTTTTTATGATATAGAAGGCAACCCGGAAACGGCGCCTACTGTTGTTAATGCCACACCACTTGCCACCATAGCGACAGCCATATTATCAAGGGATGAAGCCCTGTATCTTTCCCGGGCATTGCCCACTATAGAATATACATTGTCGAGAAGCGGCTATCGTTGGGCAATAGATATAGTGCCTACAGGTTATAACAAAACCCGCCGATCGTTGGAGCTGAACCCGTTTCAATCCCAGTTCACAACATCTTATTATGCAGGGTTGAATAGCCTGCTGGGGCAATTAAATCCCTGGCTGAGAAGCATCGCCTTGCCGGGGGACAGCTTAAGAAAAGTGGCGGGCTATTCCACGCCGTTTATACCCTGGGTACAGGCATTGGCCGCTTATAAAATGACGGGTGATGCCGGCTGGCTGCAACAGGCAAAAGAACAGGCAGACACGTATATAGCGCACCAGGTCTATACCAACAGCAATAAGCCGTTAGCGCCCACACCATTTTACAATGCATCCTTTTATGCTCCCTGGTGGCACCTGCTGGATCTGTATGAAATAACAAAGGACCGGAAATATTTAGATGCAGCCGCCTATGGAAGTTATTTTACCATAGCAGGGATACGCTCGTTCCCACAGGTACAGGACAGTGCCATTATCATTCATCCGGGCGGGCAGTATGAGGGCAATACGCATATCTGGTGGAAAGGAAAACAACCCTATCGGCTGGGCTTTCCCAGGAAGGCTGGTGATGCACCGGAAAAGAAAGTACCAGCCTGGCTAGTATCGCCCGTAGGCTTGGGATTTGAACAACCGTCTACTTATTTTTTAACGGCAAAAAATAAAAATGTGCGCCCAGTATTTATGAGTAGCTGGGCGCCACATTTGCTCCGTTTGTTCCAGTACACAGACAATAAGCTGTTTGAGATCTATGCACGTAACGCTGTCATCGGCCGGTTTACTAATTATCCCGGTTATTATGCAACAGGCTATACGGATATTCCCCTGCAACCCGACTTCCCCTACAAAGGGCCGGATGTAAGCTCCATATACTACCACCACATCCCGCCGCATCTTGCATTTTCACTGGATTATCTTATATCCGAAGCCATCCAGCGTTCTAAAGGCAATGTGCAGTTTCCCTATAGCAACCAGGAGGGCTTTGTATGGTTTGCAAACAGGGTGTATGGGGTCGGGGCGGGAAGCATATTTGATGATGAAAAAGCCACACTGTGGCTGAGAAAAGATTTGGTAAAAATAGAAGCTCCATCTGTTAATTATGTAACTGCTATTTCAAAGGATAAATTCTGGGTGCTGCTTTCCAGCGAGTCTGCACAGGATGAAATGGTAACCATAAAATTATCGGCAGCCACGGGGATCGTTGAAACGGGAAATGGGGTTGTGTATACAGCCGCTGCTGGCAAATCGGGTTTGCTATTTTCCGGTTCAGAAATAAAAGTAGCAGTACCGGCAAAAGGGTTCAGGGCGGTTGCCATCCCCTTAAAAAGCCCCTATATAATGCCTCAATATAAACCTTTGGCCAATGGCATGCGGGTTATTGATATGGGGCAGCCCTGGGGCAAATTGTTTGTATTCCGCATCCGGTCGCCCTTTGGCTGGGATTCGATATATGGTTTTGCAGAAACAGGCCCGCTGAAAGATGCTACGATGCAGGTAACCTGTAATGGTGCAACAAAAAACGTTCCTGCCTATCCATTTGAATGGAGTTTTTATAAAATAAAAATGGAAGAAAAGGCTGAAATGGTGATCAGCCTGAAAGCAGGATCGGGAAAACAGGCGACCAAAAAAATAATAATGAATGGAAACTAAAAAACAATACTGGTTATTGAAAAGCCTGCTTTTCATTTGTTCGATCGGTTTATTGAGCCAGGGAAAGAGCTTTGCACAGGATGGCGGCGACCTGGATAAGATCGCGGCCTCGCAAAGTGGTGCATCGCCATTATTATTTAAACTTAAAGGAGATGATATTCCATTAATTAGTCCTGGAAATTTTACAAATGAATCGGAAACTATCGTAAGAAAAGGACTAAGCAATTTCTTTCAGAAAATAAAAATCGGGCAGCCGGTAACGGTAGCCTTTATTGGCGGCAGCATCACCCAGGGCAACTATTGCTATCGCCTGCATACCGCCCGCTATCTGCAACAGTTGTATCCACAGGTTTCCTTTAAATGGATCAATGCCGGCGTATCCGGAACAGGAACCGACCTGGCCGCTTTCCGCTTAAAAGAACAGGTGCTGGATTACAAGCCCGACCTGGTTTTTATTGAATTTGCGGTAAACAAAGCCTATGCGGCGGGCATGGAAGGATTGATTCGCCAGATCATTAAAAATAACCCCCAAACAGATATATGCATCATTTATACGATCCTGACCGGGCAAACAAAAATTTACCAGGACGGACAAATACCTGCAAATATCGTAAAGCTCGATAGTGTGGCAGCGTATTATCAACTGCCGTCCATTCATTTGGGCATGGAGGCTGCGGCGCTGGAAAAAACAGGCGCGCTCATATGGAAAGGAAATAAGCCGGTGCCGGGAAAGATTTTGTTTTCAAACGACGGCATACATCCCTTAACAGCCGGTGGTAACCTGTACGCAGCGGCCATAGCAAGAGGACTGGATAAAATAGAAAAAAAACAGGTAGCAACTGCGCATCAGCTCAAACCTCCTTTCATTACGGACGCCTGGGACAGTGCCGGTATGTATGATCCTTTTGAAGCAGCCCGGTTCGACGCAAACTGGAAACACATCCGGCCAGTTGATTCCGCTTACCTGAAAAAGTTTTCCAACTGGTTTGGCGAAGTAGCCTTTGCGGAAAAGCCGGGCGCCAGCTTTTCATTCCGCTTCAGAGGCGACCTGTTTGGCATTTTTGACATCGGCGGACCGGAAGTGGGACAATTAGAATTTAAAATAGACGGGCAACCTGTTCTGCTGCAAAGCAGGAATACGCCGGAGTTCAATTATTACAGCGCAGGTGCAGCCGGGGGGGAGCCAACGCTGAACCGCTTTAACTTTTTTTGCAATAACCGGTACAGGGGGCAGCACGATCTGGTGCAGGTTTCGCCCGGCATTCATGAGGTGACGGTAACTATTTCTGGTAAAAAAGCAGATAAAAAAGCTATACTCACAGAAAAGCAATCGAAAGATATTGAACCGCACCCGGAAAAATACGACCGGACGGCAGTCTATATCGGGAAAATATTGATCAGGGGAACATTAATAAAATAAAACCGGATGAATTATAAAAGAGGTATATACGGGTTAATGATATTGTTGCTTTTATATGCCACATGCATCAGCTATGGCCAGCCGCTTACGCAACGCGAAAAATGGGAACAAAAGCTGCAGGCATTTGAAAAAAAAGATTCCCTGTACCCGCCTGCAACAAATAATATTCTTTTTGTAGGCAGTTCCACAATAGAAAACTGGAAAACCCTGGAAAAGGATTTTGCCGGTTACCATGTGCTTAACCGAGGGGTATCCGGTACAAAAATGGCTGATCTTTATGCGTTCAGGAAACGATTGATCCAGCCCTATAATGCAAAGAAGATTTTTATTTATGAAGGCGATAATGACATTGCCCTGGGGTGGGATGCAGACAGCATCTGTAATGTGTTTAAAAACCTGTTTCAGTATATAAGAGAGGAAAAACCGGCGGCGCATATATATGTAATTTCAATAAAACCGTCGCCCAGCAGAGAAAAATACAAAGAAAATTTATTGAGGACAAACGCCTTACTCAAAGCATTTACAGCGCAACAGGCAAATGCCACTTATATAGATGTGTATACACCAATGCTGGAAGAAGGTTTGGTAGTGCCTTCGTATTACAGGCCGGATAAACTTCATTTAACAGAAGACGGGTACAAAATATGGAGATCCGTTATTGGTCTCTATATACAGGAATAAATAAACAGGTAGCAGTAGTACAATGATGAAACATATATATATATTATTTTTTGCAATCGCAATATTGCCGCAGGTACAGGCGCAGGTGTATAAAAACAAGCAGGCTCCTGCCGAAGAGCGGGCAAGGGACCTGTTATCGAAAATGACGCTGGAAGAAAAAATAGATTATATCGGAGGGTTTAATGGTTTTTATATACGGGGGATTGAGCGGTTGGGATTGCCGGAAATAAAGCTGACCGATGGCCCTGTGGGTACGCATAAAGACGGTAAAGCGGTTGCGTACCCGGCCAGTGTGTTGTCTGCGGCAACCTGGGACACCGGCCTGGTGTATAACCTGGGAAAACAACTCGCCCGCGATTCCCGGTCAAGAGGCGTACATGTATTACTGGCGCCTGGTATAAATATTATACGGAGCCCGTTGGGGGGAAGAAATTTTGAATATTTTTCTGAAGATCCCTACCTGACATCCAGGATGGCGGTAGCCTATGTAAAGGGCCTGCAGCAGCAGGGTGTGGTAGCAACGGTAAAACATTTTGCCCTCAACAACCAGGAATGGGACCGGAATAATGTAAGCAGCGATGTGGATGAACGGACATTGCACGAAATCTACCTGCCCGCCTTTAAAGCAGCCGTACAGGAAGCACATGCAGGGTCCATTATGAACAGCTACAACCTGGTGAATGGGGTACATGCTACTCAAAGCGATTTCTTAAACAATCAGATCCTGAAAAATAAATGGGGCTTTGACGGGTTTGTAATGAGCGACTGGTCTGCTACTTATGATGCTGTTGCTGCCGCCAACGGGGGGCTGGACCTGGAAATGCCCTCGCCAAAGTACATGAATAAAAAGAACCTGCTGCCAGCCATCCAATCAGGCGCTGTTAAGGAAACTACGATAGATGATAAAGTGCTGCGCATCCTGCGGATTGTTTTTCGTTTTGGCTTTTTTGATAAAGTACAGTTGGATACCACAATACCAAGGGATAACCCGGAGGGCGCACAGCTTGCGCTGGAACTGGCCCGTGCCGGTATTGTGCTGCTGAAAAATGATAAACATATTTTACCCGCCCAACCAGAGTCGGTGCGCTCGATAGCGGTAATAGGCGGTAATGCCAATAATTATATAGCCGGTGGCGGCAGTTCCTACACTTTTCCTTTCAAATCGGTATCCGTACTGGAAGGTATACGGAATGCCTACCCCAATGTAAAAGTGGCCTACTCCGCAGGCATGCTCACATTGCCGGAAACGGTGGCCGGGTCTGTTTTTTATACAGGTAAAGGCAGTACGGAAAGAGGTCTGAAAGCGGAGTATTATGCAAATACAAAATTAACAGGCATACCACTAAAAACAACTGTTGATACAATTGTAACTATTGAAAACGGGTGGCACATTGCAACGGAAAACAAGGGGACGCCTTTTGATCATTGCTCTATGCGGTGGACAGGTGTCATAAGACCTCCTAAAACGGCTCGGTACCGGTTTGTAGTAAAAGGCTTTGATGGCTTCCGGTTAAAGCTGGACACGACTATAGTCATTAATGAATGGAGAGACCAGGGCATTACTACCCGGGAAGTGGTGGTGCCGCTGGAGGCAGGAAAAGAATACCCGGTACTGCTGGAATACTTTGCAAATGTGCATCCGGTAGATATTTCCTTTGGATGGCGGGAAGATAAATTGTTATTTGATGAAGCCATTGCCTTAGCACGGCAATCCGACCTGGCGATTGTAAACATTGGTTTTAATGAAAGCAGTGAACGGGAAAGTAATGACAGGTCTTTCGACCTGCCCGAATACCAGGACAGCCTGGTGCAATGTATTGCTGACGCAAATCTTAAAACCATTGTATTGCTGAATGCCGGTGGGAATGTAGATATGACCAGATGGATTGATAAAGTACCTGCTTTACTGCATATCTGGTACCCCGGCCAGGAAGGCGGCACGGCAGTAGGGGAAATACTTTCCGGCAAGGTAAATCCCGGGGGGAAATTGCCGGTATCCTTTGAAAGAAAATGGGCCGACAATCCTGCGTGTGCCCATTACTATGATTCGGCCGGTAATAAACGGGTTTTTTATAAAGAGGGGCTTTTTATGGGATACCGCTATTATGATCAAAGCATCATAAAACCCATGTTCCCGTTTGGTTATGGCCTTTCCTATACGACTTTTGATTATACGGGTTTAAAAGCGCAGCAGTATGGCACCGCAGGCAATCCGCATATAAAGTTACTTGTTAACATAAGGAATACGGGGGCATATGATGGTGCCGAAGTAGTGCAGGTGTACGTTCGGCCGCTTCATCCAAAAATAATACGGCCCTATAAAGAATTAAAAAGCTTTGCCAAAATATTCATTAAAAAAGGCGAGGCGCAACAGGTGACCATTACGCTGGACAAAAATGTATTTTCCTATTACAAAACGGGTATTGGTGATTTTGATTTTGATGCCGGGGCCTATGAAATTTTGGTGGGTAGCTCCGCTGCGGACATCCGCTTGAAAAAAGTGATCAGCCTGAAAAAGTAATAACGATAAAATGATCAGAAAGAACATATCCATATTAGTGCTGCTTGGGTTAATGTGTGTTAAAAATGATGCGGCTGCCCAGGTAACGGTGGAAAAGAATGGCATTACGATCCGCTCAAACGGCAGGCCGTATTATTTCACACCTGATTTTTTAATTATCTGTAATGAGCAGGATCCCGAACTGGCATTAAAGCCATCCGGAATAAAAAAAGTATCCTATAATATTCCAACCTGGAAAACAACGGACAGCAGCCTGGCAGATTATCATCAGGCAGATGTAAAAGCAAGCGTGGCCGGGGATGGTTTTGATGATCGTATTTTAAGAAGCGCCAAAGAAGGCAGAACGGCCAATATATACCATGCAGGAAAAAGCTATGCGCTTACGGCAAAGCGAGTCGTAAACACAAAAGATACTGTTTATTTTATCTTTCCGGAGCAGTCAATGTTCACACTAAAAGCATGGTTTATTAAAAAGAGCATCCCTTATCCGCAGTTGCAATTTTCATTCATCCCTCACAAAAGTGGGTATTACAGCATTGGCTATACAGGCGCTCCATCCTTTAACAGCGCACAGGCTACTGAAATATGGCAACCACTTATCTGGACCGAAAAGCGGGTGCCGCAGCAACCGTACCTTACCCCGTCTTATATGGCTACTATACCGGCGACGCTTGTAAATGACGGTTACAATTCAATAGGGGTGATGACCGATCCGAAGTACCTGCCTTTTCAGCCATTGCCGTTACTTGAAAACAGCCAGTTTGGGGTAGCCTTGTTAAATAACAAAGCCATGCTTCAGCCGCAGGTTTTTGCGCCCATACCCGGAGGGATCAATTCAAAAATGGAGGCCGGCAACAAATTTGATTTTTCGTTCAACCTTATAGTAGCACCATTCGGTATTACACGCACTTATGAGCAGATTGCCCGGACGGACTTTGGTTTTAAAGATTACCGTACCAATGCCACGGTATCTATGAATACCACGCTGGATAATGTGATTGATTATTCAAAAACACATTATGCCTGGTTTGTGGACAGTCTTAAAGGGTTTGCTTATTCCACAGATGTGCCGGGAGCAGTAAAAAATGTTTCAAGTTTGAACCCGCTGGAGCTGTCTATTGTGCGGGATGATAAAGAGCTGTTTGAAAAAAGGGCCTATCCGTTAATGGAGTTTATGCTGTCCCGCGAAAAATTCCTGTTCACACTTGACAGCAACCAGAAAATACAATCGCCTTCACGAAAACTGAAAGGGCCCATAGCACCCCTCTCTGAGCTGGAAGTATTGTACAATGTTTTTGGCAGGAATAACTCTTTTTACCTGCAAATGGCAAAAAAAGAATTTAGCAGCTCGCGCGTCAGGAACCTGGATGAAAAGCAAAATGGAAAAAGCTGGATGAACGCCTTCTTTCTTTTTAAGATGACAGGCGATACTGCATACCTACACCTGAGCGAGCGGTTAGCAGATAATTATTTAAAACAACGCGTTGATAAAAGGATAGAACAATTTGGCGATCCGCTGGCCAGCTCTAATTTTTTCTGGCCCACATTTACCAATAACTGGTCGGTGTTGCTGGAATTATACGAGCAGACCGGCAAACAAAAATATCTGGATGCTGCGCACGACGGGGCAAGGCATTATACGCTATTTACCTGGATGGGGCCAAAGATCCCGGATAGCCTGATCACCGTAAACAAAGGAGGAAAAGCGCCGATGTACTGGTACCTGAAATCCAAAGGACATCACCAGATGTATTATCCCGAAGAACAGGTGCCTGCATGGCGGCTTTCTGAAACCGGGTTAACACCTGAATCCTCCGGTACTGCAACCGGGCACCGGGCAATATTTATGTCAACCTATGCGCCCTGGTTATTGCGGATCGGCTATTATACAAAAGATACGTTTTTGATGAACGTGGCTAAAGCCGCTTTAGTAGGCCGGTCCGAGAGTTTCCCGGGCTATCACATCAATACAGAAAGGACCACGGCTTATGAAAAGGCCGACTTCCCGCTGCATGAGCATTTGGATCAAAGCGTAAACTCTTTTCATTATAACCATATTTTGCCGATGGCATCGCTGTTTATAGATTATCTTGTTTCAGATGCTTTTGTAAAAAGTAAAGGCGCTATTGATTTCCCTGCGGAATACATTGAAGCTTACGCGTACCTGCAAAATAAAATGTACGGAGCGCAAAAAGGTAAATTCTTCCAATCGCCGGAAGTGCAATTATGGATGCCCCGACACCTGCTTCGTATTGATGATATTGCGTTGAATTATATCAGCGCCCGGAAGAAGGACACGCTGTACCTGGCTTTTATGAATCAGTCGGGAAAAGCAGTAACTACTACCGTCACTATTAATCCGCAGTTAGCCACTTTTCCGGGCAAGGCGACCGGGCAGCAATTATTCCCATCAACAACAGCACTGCAGCTTACCGACAGCACTTTCCGGGTGACTGTTCCGACAAATGGCCTGGTAGCTGTTGCTATTCCCGATGCCCGGTTACAAATAGGATTCCAGGGCCAGCTACTGGATAACCCAACAGATAAACGAAGCGATTATGCTTTGATCCCGGAAGGGAACAGCAAAGCGCTATTGTTTAAGCTGGGCGCTTACGATCAGCGGCTTTTTGTTTACCTGCAGGACGATGATACAAAGTGGAAAAGAGCCCGGCTGATTTATAACATCGACGGGAAACAGGAGGTCGCAGTTGATAAGAAGGAATACCCTTTTGAGTTTACGGTGCCTGTTGAGAAGGATAAGCCGGTTCGTTTTTCACTGGAACTGACGGGCCGGGATGGAAAAATAGTCAATTCAAAAACAGTTGAACTGGGTAAATAAGTAATAAACACCAAGTCAAATAAAGAAAAACAAAATAATGATACGTAAAGAAGCAGAAAAGAAGCGGAGTTTAAAGGTTGAAAGCTACTATGCTGATCTTGCAATAGTAGGAGGTGGTATGTCGGGTGTATGCGCTGCAATAACAGCGGCTCGCCAGGGGTTAAAAGTAATATTGGTACAGGACCGGCCGGTATTAGGTGGCAATGCTTCCAGCGAAGTGCGGTTATGGATACTGGGAGCCACTTCGCATATGGGCAATAACAACAGGTGGAGCCGGGAAGGAGGCGTAATAGACGAGATCCTTACAGAAAATACCTATCGCAATCCCGAAGGCAACCCGGTGATACTGGATATGATCCTGCTGGATAAAGTAACACAGGAAAACAACATCACCCTGCTGCTGAACACAGCGGTATATGAAGCAGAGAAAGCGGATGCAGATACAATAAAGAGCATCAAAGCTTTCTGCAGCCAGAACGCTACTGAGTATAAAATAGATGCCCTGCTTTTTTGCGATGCTTCGGGAGATGGTATACTGGGCTTTCTTTCGGGCGCTGCTTTTAGAATGGGGGCGGAGTTTCGTGAAGATTTTAATGAACTGATGGCGCCGGATGCCGCCTATGGCGAGCTGCTGGGGCATTCCCTCTACTTCTACAGTAAAGACACAGGCCGCCCGGTACAATTTCATCCGCCGGCCTTTGCGTTGGACGTAACCAAAGAAGTGCCCCGGTTCAAAAGTTTCAATGCAAAAGAGCATGGCTGTAAGCTCTGGTGGGTGGAGCATGGCGGGCGCCTGGACACGGTGCATGATACCGAAAAGATAAAATGGGAACTGTGGAAAGTAATTTATGGGGTGTGGGATTATATCAAGAACTCCGGTAACTTTCCCGAGGCGGAAAATTATACATTAGAATGGGTGGGGATGATACCGGGCAAACGGGAAAGCCGTCGTTTTGAAGGAGATTATATTTTAAACCAGCGCGACCTGGTGGAACAACATACCCATGAGGATGCGGTGGCCTATGGCGGCTGGTCGATCGACCTGCATCCTGCTGATGGCGTATTCAGCGAACGTTCGCCCTGTAACCAGTGGCACAGCAAAGGCATTTTCCAGATACCCTACCGTTGTTATTACAGCCGGAACATTCAAAACCTGTTTCTTGCAGGGCGCATTATCAGCGTCAGCCACGTGGCATTTGGGGCTACGCGTGTTATGGCTACCTGTGCTTACGGGGCGCAGGCTGTGGCTGTGGCCGCCCTGTTTTGTTTAAAGCACAAAAAACTGCCGGCGGAATTATACCGGCAGGGATATTTGCCCGCACTTCAGCGTGCATTGATAAAAACCGGGCAATACATTCCGGGGGTATCCTTGCAGGATGAGCAGGATTTGGCAGGGGAGGCGCAGCTTAGCAGTAGCTCGGTATTACAGTTCAGCGGTTTTGACCGGGGCAGGATCCTGTATAAATCCTTAACGGTTTCCGCTGCACAGTTGTTACCCCTTGCCGCCGGAAAAGTACCTGTCTTCAACCTCCCCGTTAAAGCAGTGTCCAATACCGTCTTAAAAGCAGCCTTGCACAAGAGTAGTAAAAAAGGGAACTTTACACCTGATGTACTGCTGGCATCCATAGAAATTCCGGTAAATACAGGAAAGCAGGAGATTAGCATCAATTTTGACACAGCAATAGACGAGGCGCAATATGTATTCATCAGCTTCCTTGTAAATGAAGAGGTAGCGCTTGCCTACTCGGAACAACGCATCACCGGGTTGCTGTCCGTGTTTAACGGAGTGAACAAAGCCGTATCCAACAATGGTAAACAGGTAGCGCCCGAAGGGTCGGGAGTAGATAGCTTTGAGTTCTGGTGCCCGCAAAGAAGACCGGAAGGGCAAAACATTGCTTTGACCTTATCCGAGCCTTTGAATGTTTTTAATACAGAGCATATCTGTAATGGAACAGACCGGCCTACAACCAGCCCCAATGCCTGGGTAGCTGATCCGGCCGATCCATCGCCAGGAGTAGAGCTGGTATGGAGCGAGGCAAAAGCGATAAGAAAAATAGACCTGATATTTGATACAGACATGGATCATGCAATGGAATCGGTATTGATGACCCACCCGGAAACGGTAATGCCCTTTTGTGTAAGAAATTATCATATAGAAGATGAGCAGGGTGCAGTAGTGTATGAAAAGAAGGGTAATTATCAGACAAGAAATGAAATAGTGTTAGAAGCGCCTGTGCAAACGAATCGTTTAAAAATTGTATTACAGCATCCATCTGCTGACGCGCCTGCTGCGTTGTTTGCGGTGCGATGTTATGGGTAAATGATCTGAGAGGGATGAACTTTGAGAGGAGTGTAGGACAAATCTCCCCTTTTGTATGTTTATACCATCGCCTTGAGGCGATAACATAAGCGTGTGAAGCGAGGACGCTTCACACAGCGTACCTGAAATGGTGAATTTGTCATACACATCCATTGAAAGAAAGGAATTTATTGTAATGAATTGAAGGGAGCGGGTAATTAATTATAATAGTAGATATTAAACTTTTTCCACTTTTTAGAAAAAAGTGGAGCAAAAATTCAAGACCATCTCAAAATGCGGAAAACAAAATCAGGCGTAAGCAAATGTTGACAGATGATTTGCCAAGCAGATCGCTGATAGTAATTCCAGCCGGAAATAGCTTGCGACAATTTCCGGCTGCCCTTTTTGGCTCCACCTTTTTGGGCAAGCAAAAAGCGTGGAAAAGTATAATTATAATGCTTTTGAGAAATAGTTATTCATAAATAATTTTTAAATCATGACAGATACAACAGTAGTTATTGTTTTCTCCGTATTCATCTTACTGGTAGGCATCAGTTTTTCCCGTACGGGTAGAAATTTAAAATCCTTTTTTGCAGGCGGAGAGTCCGTTCCCTGGTTCATTGGCGGACTGTCCCTTTTTATGAGCTTTTTTTCCGCCGGCACCTTTGTAGCCTGGGGCGCCATAGCGTACCAGCATGGCTGGGTAGCAGTTACCATTCAATGGACGATGTGCATCGGTGCTTTGATCACGGGGCTGTATCTCGCACCCAAATGGAAAGCCACGGGCAATCTTACCGCAGCAGAGTTTATCAAAGCAAGGCTGGGCAGTAAGGTGCAGAAAAGCTATATCTATATATTTACTATTGTATCCGTATTTATAAAAGGGTCGGTACTGTATTCTGTATCAAAGCTGGTATCTGCATCGCTGGGTTATCCGTTAATACCTGTTACTATTATCCTTGGTATTTTAATGATCTCCTATACCGCAGTAGGCGGCCTGTGGGCCGTGATGGTTACAGACATTCTGCAGTTCGTGGTATTAACAGCTGCGGTGATCATTATACTGCCCTTAGTGTTTAACGAGGTAGGAGGCTTGCAAGGGTTTATGGATAAAGCGCCGGCCAATTTTTTTAATTTTACCAGCGGGGAATATACCTGGGGTTTCATTTTCGCCTTTGCCATCTATCATATTTTTTACATTGGCGGTAACTGGACCTTTGTGCAGCGTTATACCAGTGTGGATTCACCCAAAAGCGCTTCAAAGGTAGCCTATCTTTTTGCAGGGCTGTATATTTTAAGTCCCATTTTGTGGATGCTGCCGCCTATGGTGTACCAGGTCATTAACCCCTCGCTTGCAGGGCTGGATGCAGAGAATGCCTACATCCTTGTATGCAAGCAGGTGCTGCCCGCAGGGCTTTTAGGATTGATGCTGACAGGCATGTACTTTTCTACCTCAGCGTCCGCCAATACTGCGCTCAACGTAGTGTCTGCAGTTTTTACCAACGATATCTATAAAGGCTCAGTCAATCCACACGCCGATGATAAAAAGCTGATGTTCGTGGCGCGTGCTTCTTCATGGTTCTTTGGCATATTGATGATCCTGATTGCGCTGGGCGTTCCTTATATCGGGGGCATCGTGGAATTTACATTAAGTGTAGGCGCTATTACCGGCGGCCCGTTACTATTACCGCCCATCTGGGCGTTGTTTTCAAAACGATTATCGGGAAAGGTAACCATCTATATAACCTTGATCTCTCTTTCTGTAAACCTGTTGTTTAAAATGATCATACCTTTTATTAACGGGTATAAATTATCGCGGGCCAATGAAATGCTGTTAGGCGTATTGTTGCCGTTGGTGATGCTGATCATTTATAAGCTGTGGGTAAGAAAGAAAATGGTAACGAGCATAGATTATGAAGATTACCTGAAGTACAGATTGGCAAAGAAGGCAGCGGCGGTGCATATAGATGAGGAAGAGAGGCAGGCCATCAAAAAGCAGAATGTATTTGGCCTGAAGATGATAGCTTTCTCACTATTATTCATGTCTGTGCTTTTATTGATCCTTGCCTTTATTACCACAAAGGGAGGCAACCTGGTTGCAGCCATTGCTGTTGCTATAATGCTAGGGGCTGTTATTCCATGGCGGGCTTCGAGAAAGAAGTTTAAGGATTAAGAGTTATTACTAGGGTTCTATAGTTAGATTTTTTGAAATTTAGACATAACGTGTTATAGCGTTATAGCTCTACTATATAACTACTCAAGCGACCTCCGTTTTTAACTTAGCCAGAGTTCGTTCTAAGTAGGCAATTTTTGCTCTCTGGTATTTCTTTTTATACTCGTCATTATTAAATGGCTGAAAGGGTTGTTGATAGCGCACCATTTTGTAATAGATGATGGCCAGCTTTCTTGCAGTAGCCACGA